>CAZHSJ010000038.1:0-16711 GCA_964535225.1 Uncultured Candidatus Berkiella sp.
CCTTGCAATATATGTTTATGGCGCAGACAACAACACCATCGTGGGTAATTATATTGGGTTGGATGTTACCGGTGAAAAAGCAGGATTTGCAAATGCGCGTGTTGAGCTTGTGGATGCGACACAAACTAATGGCGATGATTTGAGGATAGAGGCATCGTCAAATAACTTTATTGGAACAACCAGTGTGGATTATGCTCAGAACGTAATTAACGTTGCCAATCGTAATTTCTTTGGCTCAAGCGGTCGATCTCCTCTAGATATGGTTGAACTCAATGAAAATTCTAATGGCCTGGCATTATGCAACCTAACACTATGTAAGCGTGAAGATATTGGCAGCAACAACAATGTCGTCCAAGGCAACTTTATGGGCCTTAACAAGGCTGGTAAACGCAGCATCGGTGGCTTCCGATTAAATGGTACTGCCGGGGATCCGAGCATTGATCCATCAGCAAAATACAGCATGCGCAATGCCGGAATATTCATTGGCGGTCCCTTGCCAAAAACATCTCTATCCGCTAGCAACCTTGCGGTAGCCAATGCTCAGAACCGAAGTAATGTCATCGGTGGTTTAGGCGCCAACCAAGGAAATGTCATCGTGGCTACTCGAAGCTCTACTATTGTCAACCGTGGCCCTTTAACGAGTGTGCTCGGTAATATCATAGGATTGGATGCTACCGGCACATCAATTACCAATATTGCCGGATCTGCACCTAGCGCTACTCTTTCGGGAATTGCGATGTCAAACGCTGCCTGGGGAGCCCTCATCGAAGGAAACATTGTCGGCCAATCGGGTCGTGGCGATACGGCGGCTGTAACTTTTAATCCTGGGATTAATATCAACACTTTTTTCAATCTACCCGGCCCTTATGATGTGGTCATTCGCCGTAACATCATTGGTACAGATAGGACTGGCACCTTGAATGCCGGTAACGCAGGAGGTGGGATTGCGATAACGGGAGATATTTGCCAAACGCGGGTTGACGCTGGAAATGCATGCTTTTTACGTGTAGAAAGTAACGTGATTGCAAACAATGGTATCTTTGCAAACACGGCGGGTGTCATCCTACAAACTACAATCGTCCCGGCAGGATTTCCCATTGCTGGGTTCCCAGCTGGTACCCTGTTTACTCCAAGAAATGTCAGCATATTAAGTAACAGCATCTATGCGAATATGGGACTAGGAATCGATCTGAATGCAACATTCTCGCTTAATATTCTTGGTCCTCAAAGCACTTTCTTTGGCGATGGTGTTACTTTAAATGATTCAAAAGGACATGATAATCCCACTGGTTTGCCTAATCCTACACCAAACCATCTGCAAAACTTCCCCGTCCTTAACGCAGCAAAAAGCTTTATCAATCCTGAGAAAGCAAAAGTGTATGGTTCTTTAGATAGCAAACCCAATCAACAATATTTAATACAAATATTTGCTAATGCAGTGGGTGATGCATCTGGTAACGGTGAAGGGCAAGTGTTTGTTGGTGAAAAGGTAGTCACCACTGATGGTGCTGGTCATGTGGACTTTAAGATTGAGGCAGATAAACATGCACCTGTCCTTAAAGATCCGAACACGGGTGTATGTACCGCGGCTCCCGTTTTAACCGCGACGGCGACTGATGTATTAACAGGAGATACTTCGGAATTTAGTCAATGGGTTACCGTGGATGTCAAAGGAAGCGCCAATGCTTATTCAAAACGCTGCGATAAAGAAAATGAAAAACATGCGGATGACGACGACGATGCAAATGAGCATGCTCGTGACAATGCTCATGACTGATTATTCTAAAACGTAATGATATGGCAGCAACCGTAGGCTGGGCCAACGGCCCAGCACAAAATCTAATCATATTACCTGCGCATTTCATATACATTAATGATTTTACATTATGAATGTTGGGCCTCTCGGCCCAACCTACTTGCTGGATGCGGTTCGAATGCCATAAGATCACCTTGATGATATTTAAAATAAAATGGCTCTTTAAACTTTAAAGTGCCCGCGACTTCTTGCAAGATAAACCTTCAGGTTGCTCTGCTGGCGGCGGACTGTTTTTTACCATCTTAGCAATTATTCGCATCGTATCTTTTTGTCCATATTGTTTCACGTGGCATTGAGGGCCCTGGAGTTTCTTTCTCGCAGCTTTATATGCATAAAGAACAGCGCTGGCCTCATTTTTTCTTTTTTCTTTTTCTAGGCTGCTTTTTACTTTAGGGTATTCTTCAGCAAGGCTTTCAATTACGGTTTCAATTTTTTCAGAATTACAATAGCCTTTATAGCCAAGACTCCATACAAAACGTCTCCAGGTACAGCTCACCAAGTTCACGTATTTTACTGCTACTTTCTCCTTAATGTCATCAATTTCAAGCAAACGTCTAACCACTCCAAGATGTCCATTTTTAGCGGAATGGTATACTAGAAAATCCCCATATTTGCGCACTTCTTCTTTAATTTCGCGGAACTCAAGCAAACGATTCGCCACAGAAAGATGTCCATTCTCGGACGCATCTTCTAGTGCACAACAAAGTATTGCTACATTTTCAACATTTTTAATATATTCAGTTTCAAGAAATTCGTTCACTTTCTCTAGTTCACCGCGACCCGCTGCTAATCTTAATCCAAGAGATATAAAACCCCTTTTCTCACAAAATGCTCTAACAGTATCAAATTCACACAAACGTCTCACCACGGGAACATGTCCCATTATTGCGGCTGCTACACAAGCTGGTATTAATTCTTCATCAAATGGTGCTACTTCTTCAGTTTCAAGTAAACGATCCACCACAGCAAGATGTCCATTTTTGGCAGCTTTGCGTAACGCATAATTACCTGCTGGTATCCCCCCCCAAAACCATGCTCGAAAATTGTATATCTTAGCACTTTCGCAGTCGTCAAAAATACTAACTTCGTTGCCATCGCTTGAATTAATTTCCTCCACAGAAAGGGATTGAATCCCTTCCTCAACTTCTTCTAAATTTCCAGTTTCACAAGCATGAATAAAATCATCATAAGTAATAGGTGCCGCTCTTTTAGGTTTGGCTTGGTCTGGTAAATTTTCGATGCTATCTGGGCCACGTTTCATGTTATGTACCTTTGGTCGCTAAGGGAGAAAGCTTATCTATTGCTAGCAAAATTGTATGATTTTTATAGAATAATCTCAAGTAAGACTAACATAAGCGGTGTAAAATACAGGATAAAAGACTGAGAATAACTCAAAAGGATTGTCATAAAAAACTCTATAAACTCTCTCCTTGAATAATCTCACCCTTACACAACTTCGGTAATACCCAATGATGAAAGATACCGATACCGAAAATACTTTCACCAAATGGTGGCTATATGCACTGATAGTAACATTTTAAAGCAAAATGGGAAAATACACTTTATTATTTTTATTGGTATCTTACATTTGTAGCAAGCGTAGGCTGGGCCAACGGCCCAGCACAAAATCTAATCATATTACTTGCGCATTTCATATACATTGATGATTTTATTTTATGAATGTTGGGCCCTCGGCCCAACCTACTTGCTAAACCTATAAAACCGAAACCTCCCCTTGAGCCTCGTGTTAGATTGGCCTCTCTTGAAGGGATATGATTATCAATATTAAGTCTTGGGAATCAGCTACTGAAATATTTAATAGTAAAAAGCGCATTACTAACCTCTATACTTTATTTTATTTCATTAGTGTAGGGGTTAAATTTATGACTAAAATTAGTATGAGTGTTATTACACTGTCCATTGCTTTGCTGCCCGGCATAAGCCTTGCAACAGGAACAACCTGCATACCTACTGGCAGCTATACAATGAACATTACAACGGCCACTGGTGCGAAATCCTATGGGGTATTTGAGATCCACGCCGATAGAACATTGACCTCTCACCATTCATTTAATTTAACGCAAAAATATCAAGGACCAGATCACGTTGGAGGCTATGCAACCATCCAGGTGGGTGTATGGAAATCTGTGTCTTCGAGAGTATTCAAGATAGTGAATACTTGTGTCGATCTCGCTAGAAATCCTACTAATCCTGCTGATCCTGCCGTGCCTGTCTCCAGAGAAAAGGGAACTGCAACTTTCACGTTTAATAACGACTGTAAATCAGGCACCTTCACGGGGCAAATTGAAGTATTTGCTATCCCCTCTGGCGATGATAACTTAGCGCTTACTGGCGCTCCGATAGCAACGGTTCCTATTACAGGTAATTTTCAAAAGCTGAGTTTACCTTAAGATACATCCTGTCAATCAGCAGATCGGAAAAGATGGGAATGCGCTTTAAGACAGGGGCGCGTGTTTATAGCCAAAATGGTTCATCGTTCCCATCAATCCTTGAGTGCTGCTTTCGCCAGAGGCATATCGTTTTATTGAATTGACATTGTTTGATGGCCTATTAGGTAATCATGATAGGCACGGAAGAAATATCGCTCTCATTCAAACACCATATCGATATATTTTATCTCCTTTTTATGATAATCCATGCTATTTGGGGTTGGAGGATGAAATATTATTAGGTGCACAACATGAGCCAAGAGGTAAAATAGCAACCTCAAAAACTGAAGAACCCACTCTAAAAGATTATGTTTTTGAATGGTACCGGCTGGGATTTGAAAATATAATTTTGGATTTTTATAATAAAATAGATTTAGAAAACATTATTTCTATGATTGATAACAGCTTTGTTAGCGCCGCGAGGAAAGAAGCGTTAAAGAAATTGGTTAAAAACCGTTATATGGAATTTAATAATGCCATTGCTAGCCAATAAAATAATAGGTGTTTATGTCTATTTAGAGAAACGAAAAACCAGACAATTCGTTGGTGAGCTTATTTATGCTAAAAATGAAAATGTTTATGTTTTTACCTATAATGAAAATTATCTATTCTCTCATAAAATAACCCCCTTAGGCCAGAGCTGCCTTTAACTCAAAAACAGTTCAAATCTCAAAGTCTTTTCCCTTCTTTTAGTGAGAGGATCCCATCTAAAGAAAACCCCGCTTATAAAGATTACTGTGCTGCAATGGGCATTTCTGAAAAAGAAAAAAATCCCATTATATTGTTATCAACCATTGGTAAAAGAGGCCCTTCCTCTTTAGTTTTTGAACCTCATTATGAAAAACTTATTGATGCAAGAATCCTGAAAAAATTTAGAGAGGAATTGGGGCTAACAACGCGAGAATTTTCAGATTGTTTTGATATAACACAATCTGCTTTAGTGAACATAGAAAAAAATAAGCTATCAGGAAAAGAAATTTTTAAAAGATTAGATCTTTATGTTACTTTTCCTGAGGCAGCTATTTATCAGATAAAAATTTCAGGAGGAAAACTGCACTCAGAAAAGCAAAAAACGGTATTTGAAAAAATAAAAAAAATGAAGGAGGCATCAAAGGCGCCCTGAACAACATTTGCCAATTGTTAAAGCTGCGACGGAAATGAATTTATTTCACATATGAAGCCGTTAACCTATAAACGGTGACATTCAGTAATAAATGGAGGAAATTAAAATTCACCAAATTATCATGCTGTAAACCCTCCTTTACTTTTGTTTTATATTCATTACCCCACAGCATAGTCTTTATTATGTTCAGCACCTATCATTAAGCTTGCTATAGCATAAAGGGGAAACGAATGAACAGATTCTTCCATCTGAAAATTCATCGGCCATAAACGTATGCCATATTCAGTATTTTCATGCGAGTTAAGAAAAGAATATAAACTTTTTAATTTTGTACTGGCACCACTTTTTACTTCAATAGGAACAACTTGATTGTTATGTTCGATGATATAATCCACTTCAGCCATAGCAGAACGCGTTTGTCTGGTCCAATAATAGAGTTTTTTTTCAAAAAATGGATTGGCATAAGCTAGAAGTTCTTGACCAATATAGGATTCCGTTATTTCACCTTTATTGATAAAACTCTCTTGTGCATGAAAAAACCAGTCCCTTAGATCATAACCCAATATGGTTTGTGCTAAAGCGATATCAACAAATAAGCATTTAAAAACCCCATAATCAGCCTGTGCTTCAATAGGGATCCCTTGGCCTGAACTATGATAAACAGGCTTAACCAACCCTGCTTTTATTAGCAATTCAAGTGCAGGGGCCAATTCCCTTTTGCGAAAATTTCCAGGAACTTTAGAATAGCTAAAGTGTTTTGCTGCTTGCCTGGCAATTTCTATAAATAGTACATCGAGATATTTGATCTGATGTGCTTTTGCATATTTTGAAAAATCTTGCTTATAGGTTTCTATAATAGAATGATGAACAAGTTGGCATTCATGCAACTCCTGTTTTTCACACCAAGTTTTTACTGCCTCAGGCATGCCACCTATGGCGAAATATTCACTTAAATGTTCCAATAATTGAGCATGAATGATTGACTCCATTGATGTAGAAAGATCATGATTTAACAAAAATTCTATCAAGTGCCCTCGATTTATCGCTAATAAAAACTCAGTAAATGAGAGTGGGTAAACATATAAGAAATTAATACGCCCAACAGGTACGCCAACTTCTTCGAGTGCAAATTCGAGCAAGGATCCCGCTGCGATGACATGCAATTGAGGCATTTCTTCATAAAAGTACCGTAAGGCGATAATCGCTCGGGGTGCTTCTTGTATTTCATCAATAAATAAGAGCGTTTTTCCTGGTAGGATAGATTGGCCTGTATGAGCGCTAATGAGACGTACCAAACGTTTCGGATCGAGATTACCATCAAAAATAGGCCCAAGATCAGGATCCTTTTCTAGGTTAATTTCAACAAAATTTTCAAATTCAGCGCCAAATTGCCGAGCAAGCGTTGTTTTGCCAACTTGCCTTGCTCCGCGCATGATAATGGGCTTGTGGGGAGAACTTGCCCGCCATCTTCTAAGTGATTGAATAATATAGCGTTTCATTGTAGCTTTATATCTTTGGCTGAAATTCAAGGTAAATTATATCGCATAATGGTTATAAATCAAGGTTAATATTGTATGTCAATGGTCAAAAATCAAGGTGAAGTTAAGGTAAAATCGAAGAAATTCTGGATCTCTCATTTTTTAACGCAACTTTTGCAATAGCCTTTGTGCCGTCGTTTTATGGTTATCAACATGCACCTTCTCTTCTTTGTTCTTGGTTCTCTGGGGGGGATTACATGTTTCGCAGGCCCCCCTTTCATTACAGTTTTGGCCCAATCCGGTGAGAGGTATTCCAGCGGCAAGCGCCTAGCGGCGTATCAACATTAAATTGAACATGCAATTTATTATTTTCAATTTTTAAATTTCCACGATGCATAGCATATGCCCCCAAACCAACAACAGTTAAAGTGGTGTAAGGATGGCTTTGAATGACATCTAGACAGGTTGTTCCAATACTTTCTAACGTATTGATAGGGTGTGATACTGTATTAACCAGAAAATCAGCCAGAGGCCGTACAACTTCCTCAATATATCCGTATATAATATTCATTGGAAAAGCCATTTTTTTACTCCTTCTTGCCGCAGACAAGCCACTAATTAGTTATTCGGCTAATATGTAATAAAAAGATATATTATATCGTAAAACAACCCTTCTGGATCCCAGTGACATGAAAGAAAATTGCTTTTTGGGCAGTAAAAAACGTTCTAATCAGAAATGTTTTCCCTACTCTTTTTCTGCCATAAATGGCTAAAAACCCCGCCTTTTTAGATTGATAAAAGGCCTGCAATTGAGTTTGCTCTTCTTTTCTAGCAACTAACGCTGTCATAACTCACCAAACGGCTAAAAACTGTTGCGCTACCAATACGATTATTATTGTCAGCGCAACAAGTCAATTTTAAATTTTTAGCGCTGGGAATGGTGTCTTGTATGTCTCTTCAATTATCCATTCCTTCTTTGCGATGGATGTGATGATCGAAAAAATACTGTGGCAGAAGCCAGATTTAGAAGGGGGAGATGGTTGAATTAGCCTCAAGGGTTTGTTTTACTTCAGGATCGCTTACATAATTGGCTATACCTGAAAGAAGTACCGCACCAACCAAGGGGCAAACAGTTGATGCTAAAACACTAGAGAACCCAAAAATAGCCTGTCCCACAAATAAGCCAGTCTGTAAGCCAAAATAACAACCGAAAGAAAATACGGCAAGATGTCGATCGGTAATTAAAGACGAAATATTACTATCTTCAGCAAAACCTGCGCCAGTAACCGATAATGTTTCATTCATAGATAAGCTTCTCATGGTGACTCCTAATGGGGTAAAAATTAAGTATGCTTGCAAGCTTACTTACATTGTCTGGCTAAGTCAACCATTCATCGTGATTTTTTCTGGTGTTGTTCCGAAATAGCGGTTTATATACACTTGTTTGATGGGGTAAACGCTAAGGTGATTAAATCTAAGAGGCATCATCATGAATACTAACAACGAATTTAAAATTATCTTACAAATATGCCCTGAAACATTAGCAGTTTGTCGCTTACCACCCAATAGCAAATTGCCCCTCTGGCTTACAACAGAAGAAGATTCCTTTACCTCCATTACAAAAACAAGTGAAGAATTATCCATTGTTTGCAGCCAAACACTTGTTCCTAATAATGTCACGGCAAAAAGAAATTGGCGAATGCTTAAAATAAAGGGGCAATTAGATTTTGCATTAGTGGGTATTTTGCACCGTGTTATAACGCCATTGTCTGAAGGAGGCATTAGTATCTATGCTCTTTCAACTTACGACACAGATTATATTTTGATCCAACAAAATGATTTTGAAAATGCCTTAAAGTTTTTGAGTGCGCAATTTATAATTGAGAAAGGTGCCATAGATTGACACCTTTCTTCCTGTTACTAGTCTTGATACTTCATATGGCACCCCAAAAACCTTGACGTAATTCTTGGTGAGTTGGGAAATTGCGCATGTAAATCTGGGTAGCCGAATTGCCGGACGGGCCTTCGAAATTGATTGTTAAGTGCAAAGGCTGCTGCTGGGGTATAGGTTGGAGGATTGTTGCTTAAAGAAGGACCTTTAATAGACATATTACGCTCCTTTTAACATGTTGGCTGCAACATCGTTATAACAAAGTATTTTTATAAGATGTTACAGTTTTGAGTATAAAGTCAAACCAGAGAAGATGTAAATGTCGTTCTTTAAACATACTGTTTATAAGGACTACTTTAAGTGATAGCTGTTTTTTTAAAATTCTTCATTTTTCAGGTTTTAAGTCATAACAAAATATTTAAGGTGTATTACCCCTATTTCACTATCACAAAACTTAGGCATCAATATGTTTACTTTGTGTGCGGTCTAAACACCCCTTCTGTTCCGGCATTCAATGAGTTAGAATCACAACCTTTATTGGGGTTCATCAGGGGCAGTACAGAATGACTATTGTTTTTGGAACAAATGATTATTTGCAAATAAATCAAGAAAATCAACACCAATCCTTATATGAAACCACAGACGAAACAAAACCCCCAGCTGGTTGGATGCGTGTGCATCGCTTATCTTTAGATCATATTGCAAGAGAATATTTTGGCTACCAGTTTTTTACAGCCCTTGGCCTTGCCACCCCCCAAACGCGACTAGTGAACATCATGTTAGCAGGTGATTTTGCCACATCAGTTATAGATTCAAGAATAATTGATGAAGTAACTGATTATGACACCAACGAGGAAGATCAGACAGCGACAATGAATGGTGAAACCTTACGCCTTAATTCAGGTTTTGCTGTTACTTTTCTGGGCGAGCTTATTGTAAACGATTCAGATGCGGGGCAACACCTTATTACAGTAAAAAATGCACGCTTATGTTTTATTACCAAAGATAAAGAAAATGTCTCTAATCAAGCACTGCCTGAAAATGATGATTTGTTTTGGCAGGCGCATAATAACCTTCAGGGTTATTTATATTATAAAAGCACATTAGAACAGCGACTTTTCATGGTCCACAATATAGAAAACGTTTGTTTAAAAACAAACATTTTACATCAGATTTTCCACAACACCAGGGTCCAAGCAACCCCAGAACTAGATCGGTCGCTTCGTGAAAACTTATGTAACGCATGGATAAAAAATGCCGAACGCCTTGTGAAAGCTTATAAAGAAAAATATACGCAAGAATATCAGACTTTTACCGTGCGTGAAGATATTCGCCAACGTTTAGTAGAAAAAATAGTAGCGAAAATTGAACTACCAAGTTCAGTAAATAGAGCACAATTTACAAAAGAACTAACCGAGGATCTAAGAGCCAAATTTTATATTGAAGATCCAAGCGCAATTCGTGACGATATATTAACGAATGACCCTGAAATTACCCGAATTGCCAAGGCAGAACAAGAACGTCTTTGGTGGCCTCGCGTTGTCGAAATTATAAAACCGCTAATAATGGAAGCCATGGAAATTGATGGCGATCATCTTTACCCACAGGTTAATTCAAAAGCGCTACTTAAGTTTTATCAAACCCAATCCAACCAATTTATCTCTAAGTTGTTACCCACACTCAACGAAAATGTGGTTGGCACCATTGCTAAATCCTTTGCCGAATATATAAAGCAGCCGGATTTTAAAAAGGCGTTACTTGATAAACTTGGTGCTCATTATCATTACTTAGAAAAACCTGTTACCGAGCATTCAATAAGTGAAAAGATGCAAATGATGGAGAAGTATTTTACTGATTTAGCACAAGAAAAAGCTTCGAGCCATGAAAAACTTAACAGCCCTAAAAATAAAAAAGAAGAGATAGATCGTGAGATCAGTTTTGATTCTTTGCGTAAATTTTATAAAGGGTTAGTGAAAAATATTGAAACCGAATGCGATAGCTTAGGAATTCCACAAGAAAGCAAAAAACACGTTGTCGAAAGATTTTCACCAGTAAAAGCACGTTTAAAGGAGGTATCCAAACCTGCCAAAGCCGTGCTAGTGGAAGATTATGCTATAAGGGTTAGCAGAAATCTGCAGAGCAACCAATTTGGCGCTCTTGAAGCTTTATTTCCTTCGCATCCTGCGTTTTTTGGATTAGAAAGAGTGGATGATTTTTATAACCAACAACAATTTTGTTTTCAAGCAAGCGAATTCGACATTATGCCAGATCTCAATATCGTAAAATCCTACTTTGAAAAAGTGTTTTCACACTACTGCGTTGATAAAAACGATATTCCGGATATAACATGCGACGAAAAGCGTATTACCATTAGATTTATAAATAGTGTGGCATTACAAAATACATTTCGTGCCATTGCTAAAGATGCGTATAAACTGGGACATCACTTAACTCGAGATTGTCAATTAAGCAAGAAATCAGCGGCTGTTAAGTTAAAATCAGCGTTATACAACTCCCCAAAATGCTAAAACAGAATTAGCGCGTAACTGCAAACGGGTAGGATAATCTAAGGTGTCCGTCCCTAGGCGCTCTTGGGGGCTACACCTATATTCATCAGGTAGTTGCCGGCTGCGTTATCTTTTATTTATGTACTTACACGCTACTTAATATCCTCTATACAGCCACAATTACCGCTTAAGAATTCTTTTACGTGATACAAGGCCAATAACCCATTTCTCTTTGAAAACAATCTAACATACAATAATAGAATACGTTAATGTGTTTTAAATAGGAGTACATCAACGTGAAAAACGGATCTGGCAAAGAAGTTGAAGTTGAAGTTGAAGTTGAAGGAAAACCTAACGAAAACCGATTGCGTGAACCAGAAAGACGTGACCCAGAAATAATAGCGGCGAATCAAAAGATTGATAATGTTCCAAAAAGATTTCAATCGAATGTCGCCCCACCTCATGAAGACGAAAACGTTGAAAAGCCATCACGTGCATTATGGATGCAGCAAGCCTATGTAAACCGATATAGACAGATGGAAGCTGAGAAAGGAATGACACCAGAAGAAATAAAGGAAGCAGACCAAAAAAGAGATGCAGAGCGTAAAAAACACTTTGTTGATCCGTTAAAAGTAGTTAGTGGTGAATATAAAGCTGATAATACAAATAAACCCAAAAATAAACCGTGATTAAGCCTACTAAAACCCGCCTGTGCCTAAGTTTATTTTATTTAATTTGTACGTAACATCATCTTCACAATCTGCTGTCACCATGAGTGGATTTTCTCTTAAAACCACCTTGGCGGCAAATTGAAATAAGGGTGGAATAGTATCAGGAACAATCGCCTCTACAATCCCCACATCTTGATATTGAGCCGCAATTTGCCAAGCTTTGTTCTTTAAGGTGGATTGAATGGTTAAATCAGCGCCATGTTGCTTAAGCAGGGAAAAAACAAATAGTTTAACATTTTCAGGAATATCTGCTGCGGCCAGATAATGAGCCGCTGTTAAGCCTTTGCTATCTTGTGCATTAACCTTGGCCCCAGCTTGTAACAATAGTTGAATACACTTCACGTAACTTAAAATCTTTTCTTGCGGGAGCTTAACGGCTTGCTTACCCCCCTTTTCTTGGCCAAAAAAACAAGCCATATGTAAAGGTGATTGACCAAGACTATTAGGTATATTTACGTTAATTTCACCTTTTTTAAGAGTAATCAACTCACCCAAGGATTCATGATGGCCTTTTAACGCAGCCATATAGACAGGGGTGTAATTATCAGGTTCGCTTACAACATTAACCTCTACGGTATGGTTTGGATCTGTGAGCAGTTTAGTTAAAAATTCATGTCGATTATAGTTTGCAAGATAATGAACCGCTCTTCGGCCGCCCTTCTTGGGTGCATTTACATCGGTTGGAGATCTGAGTAATGATTCAAATAGTTGGGTGCTGCAACAATGATTATTTTTAACAACACCGGCAATAAGCGGGGTAATATCGTCATCTTCATGGCTATGCAACGCCCTTACCGTTGGGTACTTATCTAATAAACGTAGGGCCTCTGGTTCATTATCAGCGGCAAGTGCTTGCATTACTTTTTCAAGTTTTCTTTCAAGCATTTTCAATTTCCCCGACTTTATCTTAAATGCAAAAATTACCCCATTTTAGCATGGGCTAGCGCTAAAATAGAGGGGTTTATTGATTTGAACGGGTAGATGGTACATTGCAGGGAGATAAATGGATTAAGGCGATAAAAGCTTACTTTAAATTGGTGTATCTGCCTTGGCTGGCCAAAGTAGGCTGTGATAAAATGCTCCCGTTTTTAATAAACTAAATATTAGTAGGGTTTATTTCCATGCATAAAAAATTCGCTTTATTAGGCTCTCTAGTTTTATTTTTACTCACATCAGGCTGTTCTCATTCACCAACCCTAGGTGAAAACATGATTGAGCGAGGTGACAACACCAAAGCCTTAGGTAAAAAATGGAACCACGGAGAAGCGCTGGTTAAAAAGGGGCATAAAAACATCGAGCAAGGTGAAGCGATGATCAAAAAGGGAGAAAAACTGATAGATAAGGGACATGACAAAATAAAAAACGGCAGAAAAATGATCAAAAATGGTAATAAAATGATGAAAAAAAGCGAAACCTCATTTCAGCATGTTTTAACAACAGCAGACGATGAAGAAACACAAGATTAACAATAAGGCCTCAACCTTTAAACAGAGACAATCTAATTGTTGCGTCGCTGCGCTCTTGATCGGCTGTTTTATCCACCCTTAATTTGTAATCGAAAAAGGGTTTATAATTTATTGGAATTTCACTTTGATGATCTATCGCCACAATCGTTGTGTTTTTCAAATGCGCTTTTAGGGCATTTTCCGTTACCAATTTAGTTTCATAATCTAGGCCGTTGGTACCTTCATCCATAAACAAGATATCAGGCCTTTTTAAAATAGCGCCGATCACTGCAATTCTTTGTTCTTCTCCGCCACTGAGGTTTCCTTCCCACTCCTTATCAAGATTATTAATTTTATCTTCCCCCAAATGCAGCTCTTTCATTAGCGCAATGATTTTTGTTCTTTCTTTCCTTGTGGGCGCTTTCTCACTTGGATACATAATCGCATCTATTAAGGAGCCTTTATAGGGAAAATAGGGCTTTTGTGGAATGTTAAATATCTTAACCTCGGCGTTTTTACTTTTAGCTGGCAATATAATTTCACCTTTTACAAAAGGCCATAAACCAGCTAAAGATCTAAACAACGTTGTTTTGCCAACGCCTGAGGGGCCTTGAATAACGGTTGCTTTACCATAGGGAATGTCAAATACTGCATTATCAAATATTAGCTCCCCATCTGGCTTTGAGACCGTTAACCTACTGACCGATAGCTTATTTTTTTCTCTTTTGTAAACAAGTTCCTTTGGATTTTTAATTTTGTCCCATTCCTGCATGAGTTCTTTAAATAATTCAAATCGCGTCAATGATACATTCATGCTCTCTATACCAGAGGTATAGGTTCTTTTAAATGTAAAAAAGCTGGTAACACTTGAAAAATAATTAGATAATGAAAAAACTTTGGAAGCATCTATTTTTTGCGCTATTATTGCTGGTGCAGACAATACTAACGCTAGCGTTTGTGGTAGGAAAATAGTAATACCTTGAAAAAAACCTAATAGGGTATCAATCACCCTTTTCTTGTATAGCTCATCTGAAAATGCCTGCAAATAACTTATCAAGCCCTTTCTTTCCTTTGCGCCACCTTTTCTTAAGGCAATGGACTCTGCATTTTCATGAACATGGTGCAAGTGTGCTGAAAGTGCATCTTTTTTATCTTTAAGGGAAGATAATATATCTTTTAAATTTTTATCTAGCAGATGAATAATAAATGAATACACAAATGAATATCCAACAGCCGCCAACACCATGTAGGCAGGTATTGTTATTGTCATAGAGGCTATGCTCACCACCAAAGGTGTCGACATTAATATTAGCTGTCGAAATGAAAATATAAAATTAGATAAAGACGATAGCGCAGCCGTTGCCAGCGATAGGGAGGTACTACAAATTGCTGATAAATCTTCTCCAAGAATAACGCCTGGATTTATTTTTTTATCTTTTTTATTTAAAAACTGTATCCCATAATATGATTTATCATCTATCCACTTGGAGATAAGATCTTTACTCAAAGCATTGGTTAAACTGTCACTTATCCATGAAGTAATACCTAAATTTATTGCCATGACAATCCCATAAACTGAAATAGGGATTAAGCAATTTATAATTTGGTGAAAAAACACACCTAATGTCATGGATGAACCTTGAAACATGAGGATTTCATTCAATAACTCGAAATTCTCATTAATATTAATCATTATTCTGCCACTTAATAGGCTAAAAACAATAATTGCGACAGCGCCTAAGGTTCTATATAAATTCTCCCCTTCTAGCCCAAAATAAGGGCGGTATAACGTTGAAAGGCGCTTTATTTCAGCGAATAGAAAATTGTTGGCAATGGCATGGTAGGGTGCAGATAAAAAAGTTGCTGTCATGGTGAACCAAGGTAATGTGAGCTTTTTTAATAGGCTAGCGATCTTACCAATAATTTATTAAACTGACAAGCGTAAAATATAGTCACATGACTTATTTTCTTGTGGATGTCCTAGATGCAACAAAGTGCGTATAATGCCCTCCTTTCAATTTCGGCAATAAATCTATCCTATGCCCTATTACTTAGACACAACTAAGCTATACCGTATTTGGTTTAGTGATAATCCTACGCTTTTTATGAATGATGAGAATAAACTGCGTTTTATTCAAATGCGTCTTAAAAACCCTAAAGCAACCTTATCATTGGTGTACAGTTCGGCGTGCTTATCACAACAAGCAATAACAGACTTAAAAGAATTTTGTAAAAAACTAGCAATAAAGGCGGTAGATTTTGACATCGATGTTCCTAAATTATTAAGTGAGGAGCAGGATAAACAAATATATGCGCTTGCAAAACTTGAGATTGAGCACACCCTTAAAAATACAGGTGGGAATTTAGCCGCAGCATCGGATTGTGCAAGAACCTTGCTGCCTTTGGTGCAACATTTCGGGTGTTACGCTGATTTTGATGTAGAAGTCGATTTTTCCAAGGCCGCCAGCGTTGTTAAAATTTATTCTCCCGTTGTATTAACTACTGCCTATCATCACCACATTATTGGAGATGCCGGGGAGGCCGTTCCCAACAATGATTTTTTTGCGTTTGCCTATGATTCAAGCGATTTAAAGCAGCTCCATCCGCAGGGAGTTAAAGATTTACGAAAGCTTCAAAAGCAGATCTTGCACAATTACCATAATACAACGCCAGACACATTATATGATTACAAACCGCGCTTTGAAGGAGAAGATGATCCATTTTCCTGTGTTAGTATTTCAAAGTGCCTTTTAAAAAAATATGTTGAAATAAACCCAAACGCAACGCTCTTTGATATTCGTAAATTTATTGGTACACTCACCATTGAGTTTGTGAAAGCACATTATAAAGCCTTACCTGCCAATTTTACAGCCGATACTGTTAAAACCCTTCAGTGGCAAATGTATCTTAATTCTGTTATGAATACTTCAGGCCCTGGGGCTTTAACAGCGATGTTTAGCGAATTTTTGGACGTAACCTATAAAGCAATAGAAATAGAGGAAGCAAAGCCTACCTTCTTTAGCGCAAAAACTAGAATAGTGCCGCAAGGAAAATGGCGAGATTATAGCAACAAATGTGAAAGATATGGATACAGGTGTAACAATCTACATCATTTTATAAACAGCAAACAATCCGATGTAAATGAATACAATAAACTGATGCAAGAAAACAGCCCCTTAGAAGAAGACATTGGAAAATTATGTGATATATCATGGACAAAAATAGGCGCACGCAACCAAAAAAACCGCTCCATCAGGATCACCCAAGCAG
>CAZHSJ010000039.1:0-16598 GCA_964535225.1 Uncultured Candidatus Berkiella sp.
GATTCATATGTCATTATCTCCAACATTTTTCTTGCCGCTATTTGCTCTGCAATTTTGCGACTGGGACCAACCCCTTGAACCACTTGGGAAATCCCTTCAACTTCGCAACTCACCACAAAGGTTTGCGCATGCGGCTCGCCAATCATGGAAATAATGAGGTACTTTGGTAACGCTTTTTTCTGTGCTTGCATCCATTCTTGTAACTTGGTTTTAGGATCTTTAACCTGATCTTGCGGTTTTAATATGGCTATTTTTTCAGAAAGTAATTTTTCAATAACCAACCGCACTGTTGCAAAATCACTATCTAAATAGATGGCGCATAAAATGGCTTCCACGGTATCGGCTAAAATAGATTCACGCCGATGCCCACCGCTACGTTGCTCACCCAACCCTAAATTCACATAATCACTCAATGAAAGCTTTAAGGCTATTTCGTATAAGCTTGCTTTATTCACTAAGCTTGCGCGTGCGCGGGTTAATTCGCCTTCTGTTGCCTGCTCAAATTGCAAAAATAACAAGTCTGCAACAACAAAATTTAAAACAGCATCGCCTAAAAACTCAAAGCGCTCGTTATTTTTATGATGCGCGCTTTTGTGGGTTAAGGCATGCAAAAGTAAGGATTTATTCTTAAATTCGTATCCTAAGTAACGCTGTAATACCTCAAGATTGAGTGTTGCCACCTATCCTTACCTCTTCATCAAACATAACGACTGCATCGATGTTTCCAATCAGATGCACTCTTTCTTCATACTTCATTTTTAAATAGGCGTTATCGCCCTTTTTAGTCAACACCAAAGCATCCGGCGATATCGTGTTGATGTAGTTCACTTGGAACTTTCTTACAATCATATCCCGCATTTTCGCTTTAGTGAAATTACGTATATCTGGGTTTGCCGCAAGCTCATTCATGGCATCCTTAACGGCACGATTGTTTAAATAGGGGGGCACCAATCTCACTGAAAGTAGAACACTAAAAACAATCACTATGGCGGCTACCAACAAGTTTACGATGGTAATCCCTCGCTGCTGTTTTAATTTCATATGCTTCCTGCCCTTAATCATTAATCACCTGTCCAATACGCTTCCAACGGATATCTTTGGCAATAGCGTCCCAGCTCATCCAGATAAAAAAGGCTTTGCCTAAGATTAACTCTTCTGGCACAAAGCCCCAACGCCGGCTGTCTTCACTGGCATCGCGATTATCGCCCATGACAAAATACATGCCCTTTGGCACCGTCATTTCCTCCATGGGAACACCATCGGAATCATGGACATATATTGAGTGTGGCCGTTGATCGAGCTTTTCCTTATAATGCTTTACCTTGTAAGTTAAACCTCGAAGATCAGTATCGTATGCTTGGCCTAAGGATTCTTGTTCGATGGGCTTATCATTGATATACAGTTTTTTATCAACATATTTTATTTTATCGCCAGGCACGCCAATAACCCGTTTGATGAAATCAATGGAAGGATCTTTAGGAAAACGAAAAACAAGAATATCGCCAGCTTTAGGTTCGCCTACTTTAACTACTTTAGTACCAAACATCGGTAAACGTACGCCATAACTAAATTTATTGACTAAAATAAAATCCCCTTCCAACAACGTTGGTTTCATGGAGCCAGAAGGTATTCTAAAGGGCTCAGCAAGAAATGAGCGCAATACACACACAATAAGCAGAATGGGAAAAAAGGAGCGAGCATATTCTACAATCTTGGGCTCAGTTACTTCATCCCCTGGCATTGTTTCTTTTACACGTTTGGGTTTAAATGCAAATGCATCGACGGCCCAAATTAAACCAGTAATGAGCGTAGCCCCCGCTAGCAGCGAAGAGAAATCCGTATAAAAGGGCATTATTTTTTCTCCTTATCTACCTGTAGAATAGCCAAGAAAGCTTCTTGGGGAATTTCTACAGATCCCACTTGTTTCATTCGTTTTTTACCACGCTTTTGCTTTTCAAGCAGCTTTCGTTTACGAGAAACGTCGCCCCCATAGCATTTAGCGGTTACATTTTTGCGTAGTGCTTTAACAGTTGTTCTGGCAATAATTTGCCCACCTAATGCTGCTTGAATAGCAACATCAAACATTTGTCTTGGAATAAGTTCTTTCATTTTGCTGGTAATATCTCTACCTCGCACATACGCTTTATCACGATGTACAATCAAGGCGAGCGCATCTACAGGTTCGGCATTTATCAATATTTCCATCTTTACTAAATCGGCTGCCTGGAAACGTTTAAGATGGTAATCCAAAGACGCATAACCACGGCTCACTGATTTTAGCTTATCGAAAAAATCTAACACGACTTCATTCATGGGTAGCTCATAAGCCACCGAAACTTGCGAACCTAAATACTGTAGTTTGGTTTGCACGCCCCGTTTTTCAATACACAAAGTAATAACATTGCCTAAGTATTCTTGTGGCACCAAAATATGCGCTTCGACAATCGGCTCTCGCATTTCTAACACTGAGCTGGGATCGGGCAATTTAGCAGGGTTATCGACCTTTATTTCCTGCCCATTTTTAAGCACCACTTCATATATCACCGTGGGTGCGGTAGTGATGAGATCAAGATTGTACTCACGCTCTAAACGTTCTTGTACAATTTCCATATGCAGCATGCCTAAAAAGCCGCAGCGAAAACCAAATCCTAAGGCGGTAGACGTTTCAGGTTCATAAAACAAGGAAGCGTCATTTAAATTAAGTTTTGCCAAGGCCTCGCGAAAATCCTCAAAGTCATCTGAGTTAACAGGGAACAGGCCCGCAAACACCTTAGGCTGCACCTTAATAAAGCCCGGTAACGGCGCGCTGGCAGGATTTTTCACCGTGGTAATGGTATCGCCCACAGGTGCACCATCAATGGCTTTAATGCCCGCAATCATAAAACCCACTTCCCCGGTCTTGAGGGAGTCTTGGTAGGCTTTTTTAGGCGTGAATATACCCAGATTGTCCACATTGTATTCTCGGTTACTCGACATCATGCGAATTTTATCGCCTTTGTTGAGCTCGCCGTTTTTAATGCGCACCAAAGACACCACGCCTAAATAGCTATCAAACCAGGAGTCAATGATCAGGGCTTGCAAGGGTGCTTTAGGATCGCCTTGTGGCATAGGGACTTTTTCAACAATTTGCTCAAGAAGCTCATGTATACCAATCCCCGCCTTGGCACTCACCTTTAAGGCATCATGGGCATGAATACCAATGATTTCTTCAATTTCATGAATAATGCGCTCTGGCTCAGCTTGGGGTAAATCTATTTTGTTAAGAACGGGAATAACCTCAACGCCTTGCTCTATGGCGGTATAGCAATTGGCTACCGTCTGCGCTTCCACCCCTTGAGCTGCATCAACCACCAACAAAGCGCCCTCACAGGCGGCCAATGAACGCGAGACTTCATAGGAAAAATCCACGTGCCCTGGGGTATCGATAAAATTAAGTTGATATTCCTCGTTATTTTTAGCTTTGTATTTTAGGGTAACGCTTTGCGCTTTAATGGTAATACCGCGCTCACGCTCAATGTCCATAGAATCAAGGACTTGCTCGGACATTTCTCTATCGGTTAGGCCACCGCAAAAATGGATTAATCTGTCAGATAGGGTCGATTTTCCATGATCAATATGGGCAATAATCGAAAAATTTCGTATGTGATCCATCATATATGTTAGTTATTCAACGCTTTATTAGTCTCTGGTAGTGTATTTTACTTGAAAATAGAATGATTTAGCAGGTTTTTATGTTTTATATTTACCTACTGTTTTCGGGTCCGCCAGGTTTAGCTGCTCGCTAATAGTTACTTGCGACCACAAAAAATATGTTTGCCACCTAATAAAGATTGTTAGTGTGCCAGAGCATGGCAATAAGATATTGCCGCTTATAAATTAGCTATAAGCGGCAATATCTTATTGCGAAAAGAGTTATTGCCGCTTATAATCACCCTATATCCGGCACTATCGTGTGGTAGCAAATGCAAGAGATTATTGGACGAGAAAAAGAGATCCAGGTTCTAAATAAAATTTTATCTTCCGGCAAAGCGGAGTTAATTGCTCTTTATGGAAGAAGAAGGGTAGGAAAAACTTTCCTGATTAATGAATACCTATCTGATAAAGGTATTTATTTGGAATGCACAGGAGTAAAAGATGGCAACTTATCTGATCAATTAAAAAATTTTATCTGCGCATTTCAAGCAACTTTTTACCCAAATCTGTCACTTAGCACTCCCAAAAGTTGGCGTGACGCCTTCGAATTATTGACTAGCAAAATTAATGAAATTTCTGAAGACATAAAAATAATTATTTTTTTCGATGAATTGCCATGGCTCGCTTCTAGAAAATCAAAATTTCTTCAGCAGTTTGATTATTTTTGGAACACTAAATGGAGCAGAAAGCCAAATATAAAGTTAATCGTTTGTGGTTCAGCTGCTTCATGGATCTTGGATAATCTTATCAATGCTAAGGGTGGGCTATATAACCGTATTACTCAAACGATCAGATTAGACCCTTTTTCGTTAGGTGAAACAAAACAATTTTTACAAAATAGAGGCGTCAAGCTCACGTTAGAACAGGTTTTAGATCTCTATATGGTTATTGGGGGGATACCATTTTATTTGAATCAAATTGATAAAAACAAGTCTATTACACAGAATATCAATGATCTTTGTTTTACAGAAAATGGATTATTATACTCGGAATTTTCACGATTGTTTAAAGCATTATTTGATGCCTATGAACTAAATGTTAGAATAATTAATGTCATTGCTAAGTTCCGGTATGGCATTTCTTATAAAACAATACTCAAGAAAGTTGGTAAAACAGCTGGCGGACGATTCAATCAACGTCTTCATGAACTAGAAGCCTCAGGTTTCATAAAAAAATTTATTCCCTATGGTAAAACACGTCGCGATAGTTACTATTGCATAAATGACGAATATATCATGTTTTATTTAAAATGGATTGATGGTGTCAAGACCAAAATTCCTAAAAATGGTAATTATTGGTTGAAAACCATGAATAGTGCCGCTTGGCACAGTTGGGCAGGATTTGCTTTTGAAATTGTTTGTGTAAAGCATGCTCATAAAATCATTAATGCACTAGGATTAAGCCAGGTTGGATGTTTAATTGGTAGTTGGAAAAATATTCCCGAAAATGGAGAAGAGGAACAAGGAGCCCAGATTGATTTATTATTAGATCGAGATGATAATGCAATTACGATCTGTGAAATAAAATATTCATCAGAACAATTTGTTATTGACAAAGCCTATGCGAAAAATCTAATGAATAAACAGCATGTTTTTCAAAAAATCATGAAAGTAGAAAAGCATGTTTTTTTAGCCATCATCACTACAAGCGGACTTAAAAAGAATCTCTGGTCAGAAGAGCTCGTGAGTGGTGTTGTTGAATTAAAGGATTTAATTCAATAAAAAAAGGTGCCAAAAGGCACCCTTAGTAAACAGGGGTTAGTTATTTATCTAGTTTTACCGCCACAAAGCGTTGCACATCTCCCGGCCTTGAAATGAGCATGGAAATCGCATGGTTATCATCGGCCCCATGCACCGAGGAGTAGAAGTCTTTAACACTGCTGATTTTCTTGCCATTAATCGAATTGATTAAGTCGCCGCGTCTGAGCCCCCCAGTTATCCATGCATCGCCGCGCACTTCCATCACCACAACCCCTTTGGCATCTTGCCCCATATCAGCCCTTTCATAATCTTCAATTTCCCGGACACTGATTTGTTGCTGAAGTTTATCAAATCGATGCACCACCAGTTTCTTTGTATCTGCGCTTGTGATTTCTTGCTCATTAAATTTACTTAAGGTTAGTGACACATCCAGTTCCTTTTTCTCTCTAATGACCTTCATCGCCACTTCAGAATTAATGGGTATTAACCCAACAATAGGGGGCAGATCTGTTGCCTTAACAATATCTTTCCCATTGAATTGAGTAATAATATCCCCTTCTTGTATGCCTGCTTTATCTGCTGGGCTATTTGGAATAACCTTCGAAATTAAAGCGCCTTTGGTTGTTTTTAATCCAAAGGACTCTGCTAAATCTCTATTCAGATCTTGAAATGCAAGCCCCAACCAGCCTCTGGATACGGAGCCACTTTTTTGCAACTGGTTTACCACCAATTTAATTACATTAGCAGGAACCGCGAAGGAAAGCCCCGCATAACTTCCTGATTCGGTGATAATTTGAGAATTGATCCCAATCATTTCACCTTTTAAATTTAATAAAGGGCCACCGCTATTTCCGGGGTTAATCGCCGCATCCGTTTGTATAAAAGGAACATATCTTTCTGAACCCAAACTGCGCCCCGTTGCGCTCACCACCCCAACCGTAATCGTATTTTCAAAGCCATAGGGAGAGCCAATAGCTAATACCCATTCACCCACTTTCACTAAATTGCTATCGGCATAAGCAAGGAAAGGTAAATTTTGCGCTTCAATTTTAAGCAGCGCTAAATCCGTACCTGCATCTTTACCAATAACCTTAGCTCTAAATTCTCTTCTATCTTGTAAGCGAACGTAAATTTGATCCGCCCCTTCTATCACATGTGAATTGGTAACCACATAACCATCGGCAGAAATAATAGTTCCAGAGCCTAACCCAGGGCCTTTTCCTGAAAGATTTTCATCAAGCTTGTCGCCATACATTTGCTTTAAGACATCCATTAATGGCGTGCCTTCTAAGTCTTGTCGCAAATTATCTGGCACTAATTTTTTGCTTTCTTTATTAACGGTAATAATGTTAACAACGGACTTTCCAGCCGTATCAACTATCGGGGTAAAATCGGGGGTGAGGGGCGCTTGTGGCGATGCGGCTTGTAGCGTGGCAATTGAAAACACGGTTAGAAAGCATAGCCCAAGCATCACGGGAATTTTAATTATTGTCTTCTTTTGTGTTTTCATCGCTGACTCCACTAACAACATGGAGGTGTAATATCCACCAATGATTCATTATATCATTGGTGTGACAGCTAACAAAAGATGACTTTTGTTCAGGGTACTAGTACCTAAAGCTGGAAATGTAGCGATATAAGCAGGTTGCGTGTAACTACATTTTTAATGTGTTTTTAGCTTCGGCTAATTTTTTGTTGACGGCGGTAATGACCTGTTTCGCCGCCCCTTGGATCTGCCCCATTAGCTCAACATCTATTTTAGATTTTTGAACACTTTTTTGGTCAGTAAATAACGAAGGTATATTTTTCAGCAAAAATGAATCTTTTCTCGCCGCATTATGCTTGGCATTCACGCTCTTATCGGGAAATGAAAAATCATAGTGCCCGCCATTAAAAAACAGCTCTGCTTGCCAGCAAGCTTCTTCTAGGGGCTCAAATTCGTAAATGGGTGATTCAAATTCACTTAAAGCTTCAATTTGATTATAAACGGTTAATTTTAGCCCCATCCTTTGGGTTAACAGTTTTAACATACGAAAATCAACGCAACGCCATTCGGCCAAATAGGCTAAATCCGTTTCATCAAAATTATATTGTACTTCATCCACATCCGCTTCATGATCAAGAGGTAGTTCGTTGATTCTTTGAATTTCAGCTTGCGCAAGCGCTTGCAGTACTTTTCTGAAAATATCACCCCAGATAATCTCTCTGTCCCATGGGTTATTGAGTACTTCCAACTGCCTAAACGCAAGCAATTTCTCAATGGTTGCTTCCCCGCCACCATATTCATTGCAAAATACTTGGTGTATTAATTTTACAACAGGGAATTTATCATAGAGGTACACAAACATATCATCTGGCAAGGCCATCCATAAGTGAATAATCGAGTTAAACCCACAATTATTCTTCCAGCCGCTTGAAATGGCAATATCTTCTTCGGGCAAAAAAGGCGCTTTCTTGCTGTCTTTGAATGCTGTTAACATGCTCTTTTACTCTACAATAATAAGGTTTTGCCTAGAATAAAGCATTAAATTAAGAATATGTAACACTATCAGACAGGCGCTAATTGTGGGGCGATTTACGGGAAACCGATGCGTAATTACTTACGCGTTGTCATATTTAATTCGTCACTCTGATGGGTGGTATTCATCACAACCGGCTTATCAAATTCGCCACACCATACCACAGGGGGCTCATTTTCAAGCGCTGCGCTCACCCTGGCGCATAACATGGCGCCATAACCAAGCAGCAAAGGATCTTGCTTTTGCTGTAAAACATTTCTAATGAGATGAAAATTTTTCCAGGTGGCTTGCAGTTGGGGATTGGTTTTAAGTGCCAGTAATAGGGCTTCCTTGTCTTCCTCCATCAAGGCATCATCCATGTAGGCAGAAAGTTGCTCTTTTGCCTCTTGCTCTTGCGTATTTCCTTTATTCATTATCCTATCCTTACCTTATCCTTCGTTATTTAGTAGGGGCCTTATTCTACGCTCAATTGCTTCTCTTGCTCTAAATATGCGCGAACGCACGGTTCCCACGGGGCAAGCCATAATGCCGGCTATTTCTTCATAACTTAATCCTTCCATTTCCCTTAAGATAATGGCGGTACGCAATTCCTTGGGAAGATGTTGAATGACTTCATTCACTGCATGCTCAATTTCAACATCGAGTAGTATTTTTTCAGGTGCAGAATACTCTTTTAAATTATTTTTAGTTAAGGTTTGCTCCATGTCAACCACTTCAACATCCAGTTCAATAGAGCGACGGCTTTGCGAGACAATGTGGTTTTTTGCAGTGTTAATTGCTATACGGTACAACCAGGTATAAAAAGCACTGTCGCCGCGAAATTTATCAAGGGCGCGATAAGCTTTAATAAAAGACTCTTGTGCCACATCCATGGCTTCTTGAGGATCATTAACATAACGGTTAACCAGTTTAAGGATTTTAAACTGATATTTTTGTACTAACAAATCAAAGGCTT
Source organism: Uncultured Candidatus Berkiella sp. (assembly GCA_964535225.1). Taxonomy (GTDB): domain Bacteria; phylum Pseudomonadota; class Gammaproteobacteria; order Berkiellales; family Berkiellaceae; genus Berkiella. Next base: position 8,868 of record CAZHSJ010000039.1, read on the forward strand.
GCTTATCTCCCAGGCGCACTTGCTGGACTAATTCATAGTCTACATTCGAGCGTACTACCGGTGTTAGCCTTTGTCGCATAGTGCCCCTTAGGGTTTAAAATACTAAAGTACTTCAGCAACATCATCGGCTTATAATGCGTTCCCTAAAGCTGGGCCTTTAAGTAGCCCCCTTCCACAAGTTGGATACAAGATGGGTGTATCTGTCTTGGGGTATTGCATCAAAAGCCACCAATAGTTTTATTCTGCGCCTATTTGTAATGCTTTGAAAAGAGATCAAGACAAAAATATTTGAACGAAACACCCAACTACACTGTCTACATACAAGTGTTTTACCTGCACGCGTTCTTAAGTGCCATTTCTCCTTAGAAACTTGATGAAAGTACACGATTGCATCAGACGTATTCACTAAACAATTCTTTCTTATTGTTTTTATTGCATGAATAAGTATAAAGGGGATAAAAATTATAAACATCGGATGATCAGATGTTACAAGTAACACGGATATCACGGCAAGCGAATAGATACTAAGAGTTACTATCGTCAATACTTTAGACGAATGTATTCTTGCTTTGCAATCTATATTGTCTAACTTTTTCAACAAGTTCAGCTACTTCCTGCTTTTGAGGAATGCTATGCGCCATTAGCCAACTCATGAGTTCTGGATCTGTTGCGCTTAACATAAAGGCGAAGGTTTCTTTTTCTTTACTCGATAACTCGCTGTAACAGGCTTCAAAAAAAGGAACTAAGAATAAATCTAATTCTAGCATTCCTCGTCTGCAGGCCCAGCGCATTCTTTCATATTCAATGTTTTTAACCATAGATGTCATTACTTAAAACTTGCTGTTGGGTAAGCTCAGAAATAAAATTTCTTCTTGTGTGCTTTCGCGTTCAAGGATCTCATTGCGGTGAGGGAAACGCCCAAAATTGAGAATGATATCATAATGCTGTTTAGCAAAATCAAACGCATTGTTCATTGCCGCTAACAACGCTGGCGCCCCACTTTGCGCCTCTTCTACTAATTGCTTCATAAGGGCCAGACTTAATTTTTGGTTATTGAGATCTTCAGAATGTTGTAATGGCATATAAAAAAACAGCCGCCAAACGACATTCAGTTCTTTGTCTAATTTGTGTTCTTTCCCTTGCAGGCAAGCACTTAGGGCAAGCTCGTCTTGAGAAAAAGCCAACGGGGTGTGGCGATAAATGTTACGTGAAAATTGATCGAGCAAAATAATATAGGCCAAGCAACTTTGGGGGTAATTAAGCCAATGAGATAGCTCGCCTTTCGCCGCTTGATGATGTAGCGTTTCAAAGCGCCGTTTAACTTCTTCATCAAATTCAGGCTTTGCGCTAAACCATAAATGTGCATGCGCTAAAGGATCAGATTTATCCTCACCGAACCAAAAATGTAATATATCGTTTACTTTTTCAAACATTGGCCGTCAGCAAATTAACTAAATTAAATAATTTATAAACTAAAGACTTGATAGCAAATACGCAGGACACTACCATATCATCACTGATAAGAATTGACCAGTGAATGGATTTTATGCTGCAGTTTTGGCAAACCTTACTCTCTCATCAAGGTAAATATAGTGGGCACAAACTCCTACATTTTGGCTCACCCCAGCAAGAAAGAAATGCCTTGCAGTCTCAACCTTGCATCGTCCCTTTTACAGCGCTTGGTTTGCTTCAATTTAAAGGGGCAGACGCAAAAAAATTTCTACAAGGACAAGTGACTTGTAATCTTGATGATATTTCCGAAGATAAAAGTTCATTGGCTGCACACTGTAACCTTAAAGGGCGCATGCACTCTCTCTTTAGGTTATTTCAAACACATGTTGCTAATGAAACGGTTTATTATCTTGAGCTGCCTTCAGAAATGCTGGCTCAAGTTCATCTTAACTTTAAAAAATATGCCCTTTTCTCAAAAGTGACGATAGCGCCCCAGCAGGATTTAGCCGGGTTTGGGTTATATGGCTGTGATGTCGATCAATTACTCACCATAAAACCACCACTACAGACATACCAGGTTGTTACGCAACAACAAAACCAAGGTTTTTACTCAGTATGTCGTCTACCCGGCAAGTTTAACCGCTTTAGTATTTGGGGCACCTTGGATGAAATCAAAGCCCTTTGGTTAACCTATTTAGAGCACTGCAAGCCTATCCTACCTGAAGCATGGGAATTGCTGGATATTCAGGCAGGCGTGCCTGCTATTTATCTGAAAACCACCGAGCAAGTCCTACCACACCATGCAAACCTGTCTATCCTCAATGGCATAAGCTACACAAAAGGTTGTTATTTGGGCCAGGAAATTATTGCGAGAATGCAATATAAGGGAAAAATAAAAAAACATATGGTCAGGGGACTTATACAGGATGTTAAGGAAAAGCCTGAGCCTGGTGCGCTGGTATATTCTGCTGACTTTTCAGAAGAACCTGGGCTAGTGCTAAGAGCTGCTGAAAATGAGACTGGTGCTGTGGAAATCTTAGTTATTCTGAGTGATCAAATAAAAAATTTTGACACAACAACCCTATATTCAGCTGATGGACCAAAGATTCATCGCCTAGACTTACCTTACAGTTTGTCGCAGTAATGTGAACAGGGATTTTTTTTCTGCACAGTGAGCGTGCGGTTAGATATAAGTTGTAAAACATAAGGAAGTTAAATGAAGTCTGATGAAAATGCTAATATTCTCTTCAATGATATTCTTGAAAACATTGAGAAAAATCGTCTTCCTTTGCCAACGCAACCCAAAATAGCCATGGCTATTCAGGAATTAACGGAAAACCCTAATGTCACCATTGAAGAGCTCAATGAGGTTATTGGTAAAGATCCAGGCCTCACCGCGCGCATTATTCGAATTGCGAATAGCCCTTTGGTACGTGGCCGTGTTTCTATTAATACCTTAAAAACGGCTATTAGCCGCCTGGGTACTGGGTTTGTTGCCAATATGGCCATCGGCCTTGCCATGGAACAATTATTTTCTGCCAAAAATAAATTAGTTGAAGAAAAAATGCGCCAAGCCTGGCAACACAGTGGTGATGTGGCCTGCGCCTCTTATGTCTTAGCAAATTATTCAAGAGCTTTTCCTGCAGAAGAAGCCATGTTAGCAGGGTTGCTACATGAAATTGGCCTGCTGCCAATATTAACGTTTGCAGAAAAGAACAATGAGATTATACAAAATGAACAAATGTTTGAAACTATCATTGCACAGTCTAGCCCCCAATTAGGGCAAGCCATCTTGATGTCATGGCAGTTTCCACGCTACATTGCTGAAGTCCCTCAATTGCTTACCGATATGTATCGCAACATTCCCCAGCCCGATCTGGCGGATATTGTTTTAGTTGCAAAATTACACGCATTAAAGGGAACTAACCACCCTCTCAATGCTATTAATAAAAAAGAGCTCCCTGCTTACCAACGCTTAAATCTAGATCCTAGTAAGGATTTATCTGAAAATCCTGAGCTACAAAAGAAATTTGACGAAGTTTCTTCACTGTTTAGTTAAAAGATAAAAGCGGGCTCATTCACGTCAATCATCAAGGGTTGCTGATGTGCAACAACTGATTTAGACGTGATTGCTTTTTGCAACATTAATCCCTGCACATTACTCACGCCCACAACGTCTATGTGAGGGATATTCATCTGCTCCATCATGGCATAAACTAAAATAAGATTGGTTAATGCATTCTTCGCATAACTTGGTTCTAAGCCCGTAAAAGCAACCACTTCCTCTAGGGACTTATCCGTTAACAGGGTAATCGCTTGGTGCACATCTTGCTGTGTATAGTGGTTTTTATCCGCACTGCCCGCCAAATCACACAGTGGCTTAATGGAGAAATTATGCAAACTGCCTACGGCTAATACCGGTGAGTGGTTATCAATCTGCTGTTTGATAATGTCTGTTGTTGTTTGATCAAATTGCAAATGCTGCTTGGCCAAGTCGATAGCAGCATCAACATCGACCGTTGTCATCGGATAGGTTACCTCAGTAATGGCTTGCTCCATCACCGATGTATTAACCAGATTATTAAATGTAACTGAGGCAAGTGTACCTTGCATAATATGAAAATAATCACTGCTGTCTTTAAAGGTTAATTGCATACTGCCACCGCCAATGTCCCATACCACCGGGGCATTATCTGATTCAACTTGAGCAGTTGCACCATAATAGGCTAATTTACCTTCTTCCTCTTGGGAAATAATCTCAATTGGAAAGTCCAACATTTGTTCAAATTGTGAAGCAACAAGTTGGCCATTTTGTGCTTCTCTAAACGCTGCGGTTGCCACCGCAAAGTGTTGAATTTCTCCATACTCAAAAAGGCCGTGTTGGGCAAATGCTTCTTCTATTTCACTCTTGGCTGTAAATAGGGCATTTAACCCCATTTCTTGGATAAGATCGGAAAAATCATGGGTGGGCGATTCGCTCAAATCTTGGCGATAATTCACCAAAACACTGCCACTATGAATGATTTGCTCAATGGTGTTATTTTCGGTATTAACCAAGGCTCCCATATATTTTGTTGCCCCAGAGCCAACATCATAGGCCGCATAAGGAACTATTTTTGCTGCCTGCGCATAGTCTGAAACAGGGGCAAATACCGCCTCCATAGCTGGTACGGCTAATGAGGCTAAAATTGTGCTTTCAATCACCTGGGGAATTGGCGCTTCCATGAAATCTCACTGTATTTGTCTAGCAAAACAGCACGTTACCAAATATGCCTTAGGTAATCAACTTATATTTGACAATTTTTGAGCGCCCCCTCATTAGGGGGGATTACACCTTAATCTCCCACACTGTGCCGCATTTGCGGGAATAAAATCACATCGCGGATTGAAGGAGAATCGGTGAAAAACATCACTAATCTATCAATACCAATGCCCTCACCTGCGGTTGGCGGTAATCCATGCTCAAGGGCCACAATGTAATCTGCATCATAATGCATGGCCTCATTGTTACCTAGTGCTAATTGCGAGGCTTGTTCTTTGAAGCGTGAAGCTTGATCGTCTGCATCATTCAACTCAGAGAAACCATTAGCCAATTCCCTGCCCCCAATAAAAAACTCAAACCTGTCGGTGATAAAAGGGTTGTGGTTTGAAGTGCGCGCTAGCGGTGAAACTTCTAGCGGATATTCCGTGATAAAGGTGGGCTGAATTAATTTATCTTCAACGGTTTTTTCAAAGATCTCAATTTGAATTTTTCCTAAACCATAATCAGGCTTCATCAAAAGCCCTAAGCTTAGAGCATAGTCGCGCGCTTTATTGATATCATCAATATCCGCAGCACTGAGTTTAGGGTTAAAGTACAAAATGGCTTCTTTTACCGTCATGCGTGCAAAAGGCTTGGATAAATCAAACTTCTCGCCTTGATATTGCACTTCCAAGGAGTTAAGCACTTTTTTGCTCAAGTATTTCATTAATTCTTCTGTAAAATCCATTAACTCATGATAGTCCGCATAGGCCTGATAAAATTCAATCATGGTAAATTCAGGATTATGTCGCGTTGATAGGCCTTCGTTTCTAAAGTTACGATTAATTTCATAAACGCGTTCAAATCCACCCACCACCAACCGTTTTAAATAAAGCTCTGGTGCAATACGCAAATACAGCTTCATATCTAGGGCATTATGATGTGTAATAAAGGGCCTTGCTGCTGCGCCCCCTGGAATAGGTTGCATCATGGGCGTCTCAACTTCCATATACTGATGCGAAGCGAAAAACTCCCTCATTGCCTGAATAATTTTTGCGCGAACCTTAAAGGTTGTACGTGATTTCTCGTTAGAAAGAATATCTAAATACCGTTGACGATAACGCATTTCCTGATCAGTTAAACCATGATATTTTTCGGGTAAAGGGCGAAGGGCTTTGGTAAGTAATTCAATTTTACTAGCCTTTACAGAAAGTTCATTGGTTTTGGTTTTAAATAACTTACCCTCAATACCTACAATATCGCCCAGATCCCAATGCTTAAAGTCTTCATAAACCCCTTCAGGCAATTCATCTTGACGCACATAAACTTGCATTTGACCTGACATATCTTGAATATTAATAAAACTTGCTTTCCCCATATGCCGGCGGGTCATTATACGGCCAGCCATTTTTACGTGAATAGGTTTTGCTTCAAAGGTTTCATTAGTCACTTCACCATATTCAGCGTGTACACAAGCAGCAAGATGATCGCGTTTAAAATGATTTGGAAAGGCATTACCTTTGTCGCGCAACGCTTTTAATTTTTCACGTCTTTGACGGATTTGTTCGTTCACATCTTCGATGATATTGGTTTCTTCTGTCATTTTATAATCCACTTTTTAAACTTGCTGTCATAAACATATCAAGCAGGTTGCCATCTAAGACCCCTTGCGTATTAGAGGTTTCAACCCCGGTTCTTAAGTCTTTTACTCTGGAATCATCTAAAACATAAGATCGAATTTGGCTGCCCCAGCCAATATCCGATTTATTTTGCTCAAGTAAGGTTTGCTCAGCCTGCCTTTTGCGCATTTCCATTTCATATAGCTTTGCCTTTAATTGACTCATCGCCTCTGCACGGTTTTTGTGTTGCGAGCGATCGCTTTGACACTGCACAACAATACCAGAAGGAATATGGGTGATACGAACCGCTGAATCGGTTCTATTAACATGCTGCCCGCCTGCCCCACTGGCACGATAGGTATCTACTCTTAAATCGGCAGGATTAATCGAAATATCGATACTATCATCGATAATCGGAGACACAAATACAGCGGCAAATGAAGTATGTCGACGATTGCCCGAATCAAAAGGAGATTTACGCACCAGACGATGAACACCGGTTTCCGTGCGCAGCCAGCCATAGGCAAATTCACCCGCTACTTTAATGGTGGCACTTTTAATGCCTGCCACCTCGCCACTGGAGGCTTCTTGCAGCGTCATTTTAAAGCCTTTTCTTTCGCCCCATCGAAGGTACATTCTTAGCAGCATTTCAGCCCAATCTTGGGCCTCCGTGCCGCCTGATCCTGCTTGAATATCAAGATAGGCTTCATTTTCATCAAGCTCGCCTGAAAACATGCGGCGAAATTCGAGATCTTCAATAATTTTTTCAAGCCGTAATCCCTCTTCTTCTAAATCATTGAAGGCTTGATGATCCTCTTCATCTTTGGCAATCAGTAACAGTTCCAGATCTTCTGCTAAACTATCGCCTGTTTCTGAAATGAGTTTAACAACCTTTTCAAGTTGTACGCGTTCTTTGCCCAACGCTTGGGCTTGCTCGGGATCTTCCCAGATGGCAGAGGACTCTAACATCATCCGCACTTCCTCTAAACGCTCGACTTTGGTTTCAAAGTCAAAGATACCCCCGTAGCTCGTTAAGGCGCTTAGAGAGATCTTTTAACTTTGCTTGTAATAATGCTATTTCCACGATTCTCTTCCCAATTCACGAGAATATTATTCTACCCTTAAACTGCCTCAAGATACACGATCTGGCAATTTAACTTTCTTTGGCCTCTAAAAGTTTGTAATTTAGGAGCAAAAACAACCCTTACCGCTTGCCCAATGCCGACACTTAAGGGTTTTTCCGGGGGATTGCAATTAAACCACACGGCTTCGAACCACAAATCATCAATGGCCAACCCCACCTTAGCATGCGCTTTGGTCTGACCAATGAGATTTAAACTCATTATTTTACCCTGGATCTCAAAAGTGGGAAATTCAAATTCACGGCCAAATGGCTCAAGTGACCCAACTAGCTTTTCT
>CAZHSJ010000040.1:0-16266 GCA_964535225.1 Uncultured Candidatus Berkiella sp.
CACAAGCTTCTTCTGCGGTGGCAAAGGTATCTGATAATAAACGTGCTTGAACCAAGTGATACTGCAAGCTATCTGGCACTTGTTTGTAAGGAAAACTGTTAGCGCGCGATTGCGCTTCCATTAAGCGATTTTCAGTGAGAGGGTGGGTTAACAAGTATTCTGGTACATGGTTACCATAAAAGCGCGTTTCTTGTGACATGCGGTGAAAAAATGCTGGCATACCGTTAGGATCAAACCCCGCCTTTTTTAAGGCTAAAATACCCATATAATCGGCTTCTTTTTCATGATCCCGCGTATAATTGATTAAGGCTTGTTGGTTCCCCGCTAAGGTCGCCGCCATGGCGCCAGAAGCGGCTTGTGCATTTTGGGTGGCCAATAAAGCTGCTGCAACCATGCCAGCGATAGTCGATAAACGCATTCGCCCCATATGCTCATACATGCGGGCCATGTGTTTTTGCTGCACGTGGGCGACTTCGTGCGCTAAAACGCCGGCAAGCTCGCTTTCTGATTCGCTGGCTAAAATTAACCCTGAGTTCACACCCACAAAACCGCCGGGTAAGGCAAAAGCATTAATGGTGGGATCTTCCACAATAAAAAAGTGATAACTTGATTGCGCAACACCTTGTGTTGCTAATAAACGATAGCCTAACGCTTGAATATACTGGGTAACATAGACATCATTAGAAATAACCTGGGCAGCCATGAGCTCTTTCATGATAGAGCGGCCTAATTCAAGCTCCTGGGCAGGCGATAAAATGGCGTTGGCAGAATTACCCAGATCAGGCAATTCACCTGAATAAAGGATATTGGGAGAAAAGCTCGCCAAAAGCAGCACAATGCACATGACTGCTTTTTTTAATCCCGTGCTGTTCTCTTTTTTTGCCACAATGATATCGTTTAGTTTCGAGTGTGCTATAAAGTATTTTAACCTACAAAAAGTGAATGTGCTTGGACATTTGTCTTTTAGTTAAGTTTATTTGCTAACATATTTTAAGGGGGAGAGTGTGCTAACCGTAATGAAAGACTGGGGAAAGCGCTACTTTTCTAACCCACAACTTGTTTTGTTGCTGTTGTTGCTCACAGGCGGATTGCTCCTTGTCATGTTGATGGGCAAAATTCTGGCGCCGGTGATTGCCAGTATCGTGATTGCCTATTTATTACAATGGTGCGCGAATCTCTTGATTAAACTCAACGCACCCAGAAGCGCGGCTATTTTTATCGTTTATGGGGCTTTTTTAGGCGTTTTCTTAAGCGCCATTTTAATTTTATGGCCCGTTGTTTGGGATCAATTACTCAAGTTGTTTGATGAATTTCCTTCCATGATCAACAACTCCCAACATTTCCTTTATTTATTGCCAGAGAAATTTCCTGAATATCTCACGAAAGAAACCGTGGATGGTTGGGTGGGTAGCTTTTTAATGCAACTAAAACAATCAGGCAAAGCAATTTTGGCGCTGTCGGTAGCTTCTCTTCCTAACTTAATGGCGCTAGTTATTTACGTTGTCTTAGTGCCTTTAATGGTCTTCTTTTTTCTTAAAGATTATCCGCTCATCATACGTTGGCTAAGCGGTTTCTTGCCTGGTGAAAGACAATTACTTGCTATCGTTGGCAAAGAAGTACACAAGCAAATTGGAAATTATATTCGCGGTAAAGGGGCCGAGGTTATTATTGTTGGCATAGCGACGTTTATTGCCTTTTATTTATTCCATATGCGCTATGCGGCCTTGTTGGCGGTATTGGTGGGTGCGTCTGTGTTGATCCCTTATGTGGGGGCGGTGCTGGTTACTATTCCGGTTGTGTTGGTGGCGTTTTTTCAGTGGGGAATAGATGAAACTTTTGCTTATCTGCTTATAACCTATGGCATCATCCAAACACTGGATGGGGTGATTTTAGTCCCCCTTTTATTTTCTGGTGCGGTGAATATTCATCCGCTTGCCATTATTGTGGCCATTTTAATCTTTGGCGGCTGGTGGGGTTTTTGGGGCGTGTTTTTTGCTATTCCCTTGGCCATTTTAGTGAAGGCCGTGATTGAGTATTGGCCTAAGCCAAACACGGCCTCCCCCTAATGGTTGGTTCCTATTTTTTTTTGCTCTTTTCAAGGGCGCGTTCTAGGATCGCTTGTCGTTTGTCATCATCAAGAATAGCAAGCTGCTTTGCCAGCAAATCTGATAAAGCATCCACGCTTGCCGTTTGTGCGTTAAAACTAGGAAGAAAAGTCACCGGATTAGCGGCTATGTCTTCTTGGGATTCTTCTAACCTTTTATAGTAGGCTTCAATATCAAATTGCGATCCGGATTTTTTAGCGGCATACCATTTATTAATGGTATCTTTCATGGTGCCGGCGCCAGGGTAGGGATCGCGCGTGGCAATAAATTTAACAACGGTTTTTTCTTGCTCACTTAAACGGAGTTTGGCGACTTCTTTTTCATAGTCAGCACTACTTAGCCAAGCTTTGCCCGCTTTTTCTTTTAATTTCGCGATACGGCGATCTAAAGAACCCTCCTGCAAGGCAATGAGGGCGTTATGCTCTAGTTCGTCCATATAACTCATGGCGATTTCTTGCTTTTTATCTTGTGTCATGGCGGGGAAGACAACCCGTGAGCGTAATCTTCTTTGCAACCCCTCGGTTAAGACGAAATGCGCTGAATTAGCCGCAGCGATAAAAATAACATTATTAGCATCCATGGCAACTCCTTCCACTTTGTGGGAAGCAGTGCTATAGCGATTAAATACAGTGGAAACAATTTCCTTTAAGTCGGGATCTAGGGTTTCGGTTAACCAGCTGATCACCGCGCTTTCTTCAACTTTTTTACCCCCTTTGGTAAAGGCAGCGCAAATATCATCTAAAAATACCACCACAGGCGCGCGGCGTTGTTGGCGTGAGGCTTGCACAATGGCGCTAAAGACAATGCCTTCGTTATATTCATTGCATAAATTTGCTGCTTTATCCCCTGCTAATTGCTCATTTTTGAGGTTGGCCAAAGAGGCGCGATAAACATGCAGATTTAAACCCTTTCGTAAAATTTCATCCACTAATCGTGTTTTCCCTACGCCGGGGGGGCCAATTAATAATAAGGGATTTGGTTTAGGGTTAAGGGTTGGATTGTTAATATATTGTACAAGCTGATCGATAAACGCGTTGATATCTGCTTCCACTTGGGGGTAATCGTGTGATACGGTTTTTTTTAGTCCTTCTTTTACTTCGTCGTCAATGGGCTCATGAAAGCCGATATTAAGATCGAACAAGGAATTAATGGCTTGCCGGAAATTAGTCAAAAACTGTGTAGACTGGCCTTCATTTAATAAGCGGATATAATTCGTCATTAAAGCAAGTAAAGCAGTTTGTTTATCCTCAGAAAGTGTGGTCGCCATGCGTTTCATTTTTTCATCAAATTCAACAACATATCTTAAATCTTCGTTTAAACTGCTTACATCGACATAGTTTTTCTTAACTAATTTGAGCAGGCCTTCATTTTTAAGGGATCTGGCTTCATTGGGATATTGGTAGCAAAAAAACGATAAAATTGCAAAGCCAGCGGTTGCAGTGGCTGCTATAGCGGTATAAGGTCCATGATTCATATTTGAGCTCTTCTATTTAATTTACAGAAATACCTAAGTTTTTTAACATTTCTTTTTCACAGAAACCGTGATTAAGCATGTAAGCTGCAACGCGAGCGTAAAAGGCAAATAAGCCTTTGCAGATCCAAGAGGGGTTATTAAAGCCTTTGCTATCGGTGTAACGCGTTACTAAATCCCCTCCACCACAAACGCGATGCCAGCAGCAGGCTTTGCAATCATCAGGGACGGTGCTTAGGGCGTGTGAAATTTGAGAAAATACCGGCAGCTTGAACAAATCTTTTAAGGTATGCGTTTTGACATTAAACCCTGTGTGCATGATGTTTTGGGAAGTTGTCATAAGTTCAGAAACCGGGCCAACATCGCCGTTGCTGGAAACATTAAGCAGGTGGGGAATATCTTGGGTACGATCATTCACGCCTCTGCCATACACAGAAGAGTACCCGCCAGAAAAGCTTTCTAAGGCATCTTTAAAAAACCGGATCTTAATATTGGGGTTGTCATCTTTTGTCCACTCATCAAAGAGATCGCACAAAAATTTTCCATATAGTTCAGGGGAGACCGGCTCTTGGCTTTTGTGAGGAGAATGCGGAAGTAGAAAATCCATGCTTTTAATGCCTAATTCATCGACAAAATGTCGGAAGATGGCACGAGAGTTAACTTCAGGGTTGATAACACATAACACGCCGGGTTTGGCGTCCAAGCCATTGGCCAGCTTGTTTAAACCGATAACCGTTTTTTCATAGGTGCTTTTACCTTGTTTGTTTAAACGGTAAATATCATTATAAACGCTTGGGCCATCTAGACTAACCCCCACGCCAATATTGTATTTTTTAAACACCTCAATAAAATCGTCGTTGACCAACATAGCATTGGTTTGCAACGTATACTCCACTTTGGCAACATCTTTTAAGGTTTCATTAAAAATGTCGCACATCTTGGCCAAATTGTCTGGGCCAATCATTAAGGGTTCGCCACCATGGTAACCAATACAAACCGTATCCAAATTAAGATCTTGACAGCCCTTGCGTAGAAAATTGGCAAAGTGTTGTGTGGTTTCAAGAGAGGCATAAGGAGGATGTTGTTTGTAGCTTTCATCCCCACCATAGAAAAAATAGCAATAAGTGCAATTAATATTGCATCTTTCTACCATTTTATATACGCAGGTAATTTTTTTGCCCATGATTGAACTTATTTATTAGCATTGGGTTTAGAATTAGAATGATCCCAGTGGGTGTCTTTATGAACGTGATTTGTATGCTCGGGCTTGCTTGGTTTGCCGCCAAGTTGTTTTGCTTTTTTTAGTGCATCTAAAATCGAGCTATTGCCGTACATTTCTTTTAACGGCGTGTTTTCTTCCAATGCCTTTTTAAACTGAAAAAGTAATTTATTAAACTGCTTGCTCGTCATTTGTAATCTTATTAATTAGAAACCATAGCCGGTTTTATCGTGATAGGGTCTTGATTCTGAATGATCCGTATGTGAATCATTATGGATATGATTGGTATGGGTTAACTGAGAAATACCTTTGCAAGGATCAATCAAACTTTCTAAAATGGAGCTTGTTTTGGTACTTGGTAATGACTTTAAACTGGCTAACGTTGTTTGAAACTGAAAAAGCAAGGCGTCGTTTTTGAGCCCATTTTTATTTGATTCATCTGACATATGACTACCTTTTTGTCGGTGTTTTAGCGGGGTATTGCGGTTTTTCTATACGATCAATGTGAGAGTCGGTATGGTTAACATGTTTTCGATGACATTCTGAAACAGGGGCATGATTTAACTGATGCTCTTTTAAAATCTCAGAATTTTCTTTAGCTTGATTTTCTTGTGAGGCATTGGCGAGCGCGTTTTTAAACTGCGCAAGTAATTTTTTTTCTGTTGTCATGATAGAGTCTAAACTGCTGACTTAAATTAGTGGGTGATTTTATCACGTAATTTTTCACAAAAAAAGTTATCGCACTATGCTTAAGTGTAAGCTACGGTACTTTTGTAGTATTTTTATAGTACTTTTATAGCATGATCTGCCAAGCGGGAACGTTCGCCCCTGGCGAGGGTGATGTGCCCACTGTGCTCCCAATTTTTAAAGCATTGCACCACATAGGTGAGCCCTGAGGTGGTGGGGGTTAAATAGGGTGTATCAATTTGATTGATATTACCTAAGCACACAATTTTAGAGCCAGGGCCAGCACGGGTCACTAAGGTTTGCATTTGTTTGGAGGTTAAGTTTTGCGCTTCATCGATAATAATAAATTTATTTAAAAAGGTGCGGCCTCGCATAAAGTTGAGCGAGCGAATTTTTATGCGGTTTTGCAACCATTCCGTATTGTTTTTCTCATGATCATGGGCAAGTGATTGGGTGAGCACTTCTAAGTTGTCCATTAATGCGCCCATCCACGGGGTCATTTTTTCTTCTTCGGTGCCGGGCAAAAAGCCAATATCTTCTCCCACGGGTACTGTGACGCGCGTCATAATAATTTCGCGATATAGATTATGCTCTACAGTTTGCGCTAAGCCTGCTGCCAGGGTGAGTAAGGTTTTGCCCGTACCAGCTGCGCCAACTAAGGTAACAAAATCCATGTCCGGATCCATGAGCATGTTTAACGCTAAATTTTGCTCCCGGTTACGAGCACTGATGCCGCAAACTTTATTTCGATTTTTTCGAAAATCTTTTACGTATTCAATAATGGCTTCATTGCCACTGATTTCTCTAACGATAGCCTCAAAATTATCCTGCTCGCTATAAAGGCAAAGGTTACAAAACCACTTTGTTACCTCATCGCCAATTACTTTGTAAAAGGTTCGCCCATCTTCCTTCCAAGAAGACATTTCTTTGGCGTGCTTTTCCCAAAAAGTATTGGGTAATTCAACGATACCGGAATACATTAAGGTAATATCATCAACAACCTGATCGTTAAAATAGTCTTCCGCATTAATACCAAGAACTGCGGCTTTAATACGCAAGTTAATATCCTTAGACACTAAGGTGACTTGCAGATCAGGGTGAAGTCTTTGTAAAGAGATCACCGTGGCCAAAATCGAATTATCTGGTTTGTTGCCAGGCAGTGAGGTAGGTAATTCAGAAGGTAATTCTTCGCGTTGAAAAAATAGCTTTCCCGTAGGTAAAGTAAAGGCTTTGTTTGAATTTCCAGGAAATAATAAGGGCAAGCCATTAAATATTTCAGTCGTCGTTGTATTTTTAATTAAACCATCCAGGTAGCGGTTGGCCTCACGAATATTGCGTGCGGTGTCGGATAAGCCTTTTTTACCCTGATCAAGCTCTTCTAATACCACCATGGGCAAATAAATATCATGTTCTTTAAAACGAAAAAGCGCGGAGGGATCATGAATCAAGACATTGGTATCAAGAACAAATAAATGCTTTTGGGTGTTATTTTGTTGGCTGCGTTTTTTCATATCTTCCTTGATGATACTCATCAATTTTTTATAGGTTTTTAAATGGCTCTAATACGGCATCTAGGTTTCTATCTTCACAATAAACCATAAACCGCTCTCTGATGCTAGCGATATGCTGCCTTGCAGGAATGTTAACTAAAAAACTAATATTCGTCATCACCGTTTTATTTTTCGCTTCATAGGTTTCACAGTCCATTTGATCAACATAAACACCCTGCTGCAAAAAGAAAAGTGCGAGTTCATTTAAGATCCCAGGCCTGTCCTGTGCGATAACTTGGACCTGATAGGGCAGGGCAGGCTGCTTTTGACGAGGAAGGGTTCGTTTGCTTGAGACAGCTAGGCTGAATTGATCCGCTAAACCTGGCAGGGCGGCTTCTAGTTTTGCGACCGTATTCCAGCTGCCGCTTAAGTGAAATAAGATGGCACATTCCTCACCAATAGTAGTTAACTTACTTTCAATGATATTGCAACCGCATTGCTTGCTCGTTTTGGTAAAGGCCTCTAAGACGCCAATATCATCGCTTCCCAATGCCGTTACGACTAAAAAATGTTGATTATTCACGTTCATAGACTGCCCACGCAAACAAAAGAGTAAGTTCTTCCAAAGCTCGAAAAGTTTACCATTTATAGGGATCCGTTGAAGTGATATTCCCCCCAAACCCGAGCCTCCCTTGTGTTAGTAGCAATGGCATGTTAGCGTGCACATAACTTCAAATAGGGGATAGGTGCACTATGTTCAAGGGAAGCTGCGTTGCCTTAATCACACCCATGACACCAACGGGTGAAATCGATGAAAATGCGTTAAATAGCCTGGTTGAATGGCATATTCAAGAAGGCACAGATGCGATAGTGGCTTGCGGCACAACGGGCGAGTCTGCAACGTTGAGTCCGACTGAGCATCATCAGGTTATTAAATCGGTTCTAAAAGTGGCCAAAAACCGCTTACCCGTGATTGCCGGCACGGGAACCAATGCGACAGCAAGCACCATTGAGCTGACAAAAAAAGCCAAAGAATTAGGTGCAGATGCCTGCTTAGTGGTAACGCCTTATTATAATCGCCCTACCCAAGAAGGCCTTATCGCACATTATAAAGCCGTCGCTAAGGTCAACATCCCCATTATTTTGTATAATGTGCCCACCCGAACAGCCTGTGATATGCAGCCTGCTACGGTTGGTGAATTAAGCAAAGTGCAAAATATTATTGGTATTAAAGAAGCAACTGGTAACCTCGAGCGTCTTAAAGAATTACAACAATTGTGCCGTGCAGATTTTAAATTTTACAGTGGTGATGATCCCACTTGCTTAGCGTTTATATTGCAAGGTGGGCATGGTGTGATTTCCATCACCAGTAATGCGGCACCCAAAGCGATGCATGAAATGTGCTCACTCGCGCTAAGGGGCGATAAGGAAAAAGCAACCGAGTTAGATAAGCGTTTGCAACCGTTGCACCACATGATGATAGCGCAGCCCAATCCTATACCGGTGAAATGGGCAATGCATCAGCTTGGAAAATCACAAGAAGGGATCCGTTTACCCTTAACAGCATTATCATTAGAGCATCATGACAAGATGATGCAAGCACTAAAAACCGCAAACATCATTAGAGGTTAATTGTGAAAACGACAACAACATTAGGATTGATTTTAAGCGTGCTGTGTTTAACAGGATGTAATCATATTACGCGGGCAGAATATTTAAAAAGCCGGGAAAATGATTACTTGAAAAGCAGGCTCATTGCACCGGTTCGGGTGCCAGCGGGGTTAACGCCAATTCAAGAGAGCACGACGTACCCCTTACCTTCAAAAATTCCAATGGCAAGTGAACTCAAGCCAGTTAAGATAGAGCCACCTGGATTTGGAAAATTAAATTAAGTAGGAATCAGTTATGACCAACCAATTATTGTATAAAGGCAAAGCAAAATCGCTTTTCACCACAGAAAATAAAGATGAATTACTTTGCGTATTTCGCAATGACACTTCCGCGTTTGATGGTCTGCGTATTGAACAGCTTGATAAGAAAGGAATGGTTAATAACTATTTTAACGCTTTCATTATGGAAGAATTAGCGAAAGCAGGCGTGCCTACGCATTTTATCAAGCGTCATTCAGATGATTCTTCTATTGTAAAAAAGCTAACGATGATCCCGGTTGAGTGTGTTATTCGTAACATTGCTGCGGGCAGTTTATGCCGCCGGATTGGGATTGAGATGGGAACAGAATTAAACCCACCCACCGTTGAGTTTTTCTTAAAAAATGATGCGCTACATGATCCCATGATTAATGATTCCTTAATGGTGACTTTTAAATGGGCAACACAAGCACAGATTGATCAAATAAAAGCTTATTCTTTGAAAGTAAATGAAGTGCTTAAAAAGCGCTTCTTAGAAGCGGGCTTATTATTGGTAGATTTTAAATTAGAATATGGTGAATTTAACGGCCAATTATTTTTGGGTGATGAATTCTCTCCAGATGGTTGCCGCATTTGGGATCAGCAAACTAAGAAAGTGTTGGATAAAGATCGCTTTCGTAAAGAAATGGGCGGTGTGGTTGAAGCCTATGAGGAAGTGGCTTATCGTTTAGGCGTGAAGATCCCACAAACAGCTTAAGCATTTCAAGGGCGGTTTCACCGCCCTTTTAGCCTTTTTATTTTAAGGCTTGATCTAAATCATCCATCAAATCTTGCGCATCCTCTATCCCTACAGAGAGCCGGACAAGCGTGTCGCTGATACCAATTTTTTGGCGATGTTCTTTTGGAATGGCGGCGTGTGTCATGGTAGCAGGATGCTCAATCAAGGATTCAACCCCACCTAAAGATTCTGCTAAAGTGAAGATCTCAAGTTTCTGGAAAAAAGCATCAAGATCAGCATTTACTTCAATGCTTATCATGCCACCAAAATCCCGCATTTGCTTTTTAGCGACATGATGTTGAGGGTGTTCGGGTAATCCTGGGTAATATACTTGTTTTATTTTGGGATGGGTTTGTAGAAATTGTGCAATTTTCATAGCATTGTGACAATGCGCTTGCATGCGCACAGGCAAGGTTTTAAGGGAACGAATAAGTAAAAAACAATCCATTGGGCTTGGAATGGCACCCGTGGCATTTTGATAGTAAAACAATTTTTCTGCTAAGGCATCATCATTTAAAATTAGCGCACCTCCCACCACATCTGAATGTCCCCCAATATATTTTGTAGTAGAGTGACAAACTATATCCGCCCCAAGTAAAAGCGGTTGTTGTAAGTAAGGCGTGGCGAAGGTGTTATCAACAGCCACAATGGCTTTTGATTTTTGTTGTTTGTTAATGTCACATAAAGCAGCAATATCGATAATTTTTAACAAAGGATTGGAAGGGCTTTCAAGCCAAACAAGTTTTGTTTTATCGGTGTAAGCATTAGCAAATAAGGCGCTATCTGTCATATCGCATTGCGTAAAGCTAAGGCCCCAGTGTGAAAATACATTTGCCAACAAACGCAACGTCCCGCCATAAACATCATCAGAAATGATCACATGATCGCCAGGTTTGAATAGTTGCAAAAGCGTATTTAAAGCGCCGCAACCAGAGGAAAAGCAAAACCCATGCTTACCATCCTCTAAAGCAGCTAAGTTAGCACTTAATACATCTCTGGTTGGATTCGCTGTTCTTGAATATTCATACTTACCCACAGGGTGCGCTGGCGTGAGTTGTTTATATGTTGAATTAAGATAAACCGGTGGCATGATGGCGCCTGTGGCATCAAAGGTAAAGCCGGCATGAATCGCTTTTGTGGCAAATTGTAAAGACTTTTCTTTTTTGCTCATTTAAAATCCGTTTTGTTTCATCCACTCATCACTGAGAAATTTTGAAATATAACGTGAACCTGAATCAGTAAGGAGGGCAACCACAGTTTTGCCTTTACCTAATTTTTTGGCCACTTCACATGCGACATGAACAATAGCGCCAGAGGAGCCGCCACAAAATAAACCTTCTTCCCTAATCAAACGCCGTGCCATACTAAAAGCTTGATTATCATTGGTTTGATACATCTCGTCAATCACAGAAAAATCCAGTGCTTCGCACAAAATATCTTCACCTATCCCTTCGACTTTATAAACAGCAGGCGGCACTAATTTTTGTGTGTAAAAGTAATCATAATGAACACTCCCATTAGGATCGGCGCCAATGATTTTAATCTCACTGGTTTTTTCTTTAATAAATTTTCCTACTCCCGATATAGTTCCCCCGGTGCCTGTTCCTGCCACAAAAGCATCAAATTTACCAGTGGTTTGCTGCCAGATCTCAGGCGCGGTACTGTGATAGTGCGCTGCAATGTTATCTTGGTTGTGATATTGATTTACATAAAAGCCACCGGTTTCTTTGGCAATTTGTTTGGCTTTATTCACATAATGCTCTGGTGAATCCCCCGGTACATCGGTGGGGGTAACAACCACTTTGGCCCCATAGGCTTTAAGTGAATTGATTTTTTCTAAACTCATTTTGTCTGGCAAAGTAAAAATACAACGATAGCCTTTAACCGCAGCAATCATGGCAAGCGCTAAGCCTGTATTACCGGAGGTGTTTTCAACAATAATCCCGCCTGGTTTTAACAATCCTTTTTTTTCGGCTTGTTCTACAATGTAGAGCGCCATTCTGTCTTTAATGGATCCGCTGGGATTCATAAATTCACATTTTACGAGTACTGTGGCAGCATGGTTGTCTACAACCCGATTTAACTTTACTAAAGGGGTATGACCAATGCACTGTAGGATAGTCACAAAGTAGGACATGTTATACCTTAAGGGAAGCCTATATATAAGGTATAGCAAAAAAAGAGGCCTAAAGCTAAAACCGTGTAATTACATGACTTTAAGCCAAATGTTATTTAAATTAGAACCTTTCTACTACATTTCATTAATTCATGACTATGAACGAGGGTACGTTGCCGCAATGGGTAAGCGTCGCCCTACACCAAATGCTTTGCGCTGTAAGCGAATAATCGGTGCTGATTGGCGGCGTTTAAACTCTGCACTGTCTACCATTTTATGCACTTTTGCCACCAAATCCTTTTCAAGCGCCTTTTCTTGCTTTTGATAAAGCGCATATTCGTTGGCAGGTAAAAGAGAGCCTTCAATGTAAAGCTTTAAAATAAGATCTAAAATGTCATAGGCTGGTAAGGAATCAGCATCCTTTTGGTTTGGTGCAAGCTCAGCCGAGGGCGCTTTATTCATAATGGATTCAGGAATTTTCGTTATGGGATTAACCTGATTAAAATGGCGACACAGATCATACACTTGCGTTTTATAAAGATCGCCAATTAAATTAAAGCCACCCGTCATATCCCCATAGAGAGTGGTATACCCCACACTTAATTCACTTTTATTTCCCGTAGAAAGCACTAAAGCGCCTGTTTGATTCGAGTATTCCATTAAAATTCGGCCACGTAAGCGCGCTTGTATATTTTGTTCGGTTAAGGAATGGGGCTTTTCTTTAAATACGTCTTCAAAACGCTTTAGGCTTAATGCAAACTCTTCTTCAATTGAGATAGTGTACATTTTTACTTTAAAAATGTCACAAAGCAGGGTTGCATCAGTGAGGCTGCTTTGAGAAGAATAACGAGAGGGCATGGCTAAGGCGGTGACATTTTCACAACCTAAGGCCTTAACAGCTAGCGCAAGGGTAATTGCACTATCTATACCGCCTGAAAGGCCAATAACGACTTTTTTAAAGCCACATTTTTGAATGTAATCTTGAAGCCCTAACATAATTTGTTTATAACAAAGTTCAGTATCGGTGGGCGCAGAATAGGGGGAAAACCCTTCGATTAACTCCACCTGTTTGTTGTTTACATTTAAGGTGCCGAAACTTTCTTCAAACTGAACAAGCGCCCCTTTTAGTTCACCTTTCGCATCGAGTATGAAACTGGCGCCATCGTAAATAATATCATCATTCCCGCCAACTTGATTGGTAAAGAGTAAAGGAGCCTGGCAGCGTTTAGCGATAGGAGAAAAATGGTTAATACGCAATGCTTGCTTGCCAATATTGCTGGGTGAGCCATTAATACAAATAACAGCATCAAGATCTTGATTGCTAAGATCATTAACAGGATCGCAGTCATATAAGTAGTGTTGATCGGCCGCCCAACCGTCTTCACAAATTAAAAAACCAAGCTTTATGCCTTGAAACTTGAAAATACCAGGAACCGTGCCGGGGGCAAAATGTCGGGCTTCATCAAAAATGTCATAAACAGGTAATAACCGCTTATGGTAGGTATAAAGGCGTTTTCCTTTACTGATTAAACAAAGGCTGTTGTGATAAGGTTTGCCTTTGCCTTTATTTTTATCTATAAAACCCGTAACCACAGAAACAGGTAATTTCTCAGTAAGTGTTTCAAGCTTAGTGAGATATTCATTTTGTATAGTGATAAATTGAGGGTTGTCTATTAAATCCATCGGGTAGTAGCCGCTTAAGGCTAATTCAGAAAATACAAACAAATCCGCTTTGGCTGTATTTTCATTAAGCATTTTTTCTATTTTGGCGTAGTTGCCTGGAAAATCACCAATTTTAAAATTAAGCTGTGCTATCCCTATACGCATTACAAATCCTGTAATTGAAAAGTGTTTTTTACGTGTTGTAAGTAGGCATCGTCTTCAGACACTAATTTGCCCTTGGAGTCTGAGATTTTAATAACCGGCTGATGATTTGTATGGGTCATTTTGATCACAATATCTAAAGGGGCATAACCAACATCATTGGTGAGGTTAGTCCCTATTCCAAAGGTAGGAAAGCAACGGCCTTTAAAGTGTTCATAAATAGCAGCCATTTTTTCAAACGTTAAGCTGTCACTAAATACAAACATTTTATCACTCGCGTCAATACCTAGCTTTTCATAATGTTTTAGGGCCTTTTCTCCCCACGCAATAGGATCGCCGGAATCTTGGCGTAGGCCAATGTAGCGTGTTGCCAAATGCTCGTCGAATTCTTGTAAAAAAACGTCCATGGTAAGTGCATCGGTCAATGCAATCCCCAGTAAGTTTTGATATTCTTCAAGCCATATGTTTAGGGCAAAATTTTGTGAGCCCTTTAATGTTGGTGCGAGCACTTGAAAAGCTTGTAAATATTCATGCGCCATCGTGCCAATGGGTTTTAGGTTCATTGCTTTGGCAAAAAGTAGATTGCTTGTACCATTAAATTGAATAGGGCAGTCTTGTTTTAATTGGGTTAATAACTGCGCATGCCAGGCATGCGAAAAGCGCCGCCTGGTACCAAAATCCGAAAAGCGCAGTCCTTCATATTTTTTATCAGAGATAAACGCTATTTTCTCTTTGAGCCGCGTTTTAGCCAACGTTAAATCAGTCTCTGGATAATGGTGTTGGTAATAAGCTTCGCTTGTCATCGCTAAGACAGGCACTTCAAATAAAATAGTGTCTATCCAAGAGCCTTGAATTTGTATGGTGAGTTCATTTTTGCTACTGAGTTGAATATACTTTTCATTTAGCCGAAAGTTTCTTAAAAATTGAATAAAGTCCGGCTTAAAGAAAGGTAAGCTTTGTAAGTAGGCAAGTTCATCTTCTGTGAAGGACAAGGAACAAAAATGGGCAATATTTTCTTCAATCGTTTTTGCAAGGTGGGCCAAGTTTGTTTTTTTGCGCGATTTAAATTGGTAGGTAGCCTGCGTTAAAGGAAAATGATGCAACACGCATTGCATCATGGTTAATTTGTATAAATCCGTATCCAACAGGGAGTTAATAATAGCGTTACGCATTAATATGTTTACCTGGCCACGGCTTTTTTATGACTGTCTGTTAACTCGTGACTTGATTCAATAAAATACGCACCATGGCTTTTCATTTCTTGAATAGCTTCTTTAATGGTTAAAGGAGAAAGCCCTCGACAAGCGCCTAAGTTAACAACTACCTCAAAATCTGCCTTTAAAAGCTGGAGCACGGTATTTTTAACGCAATAATCAGTGGCAAGTCCGCCAACAATAACGCGTTTAACGCCTTTTTGTTGTAAAAACTCAATAACGCCAGTGCTGAGCTTGTTGTTAAGATCATGGTAACAAGAGCCATAAGGATGCATGTCAGGCTCAATGCCTTTCCAAACGAAAAAATCATAATGCTGTGGATGAGGTAGTCCTGCTATGAGTTCAAACCCTTTGGTGCCAGGGATACAATGTTTTGGCCAACGTACATCCATATTGTCGCCATCAATTTTGCTAAGCACAGGATGTTCTTTATCTGCTACCCAATGGGCGTTGAGGGGATGACCTTCTTTGGAGCCAACGCGATATTTGGCAAAGGTGGCTTGGTTATTTAATTCGTTGACAACGTCTTCACCAAAAGGAACCGGTAGCTCATCCGGACAAACCGGCGTGAAGCTATATTGCGCATCCACGTCAAAGCTCGCTATTTGGGATTGAGAGAGATTTTTTTTCATAAGAGCAACTCACTTGACTTAGTGGCACACCCACACTAACATGATCTAATACTTGGAAGATTTTGTCAAATAGGAATGTTGAATATGCACAAAATTGGGGTATTTGGCGCCGCTTTTAACCCCCCCACCCTGGGACACCGTGATGTGATCTTGCAGGCCCAAGCGCATTTTGATGAAATTCTGCTTATTCCTGCAATTTCTCATGCTTTTGGTAAAACCCTGCTTGGCTTTTCACATCGTTTAAGGATGTTAGATCTTTTTATTGGAGATTTACCCAAAGCCAACCTTCCTCTCATTCGTATTTCACGCATTGAAGAGATCTTATTTGAGCAAAATAATTCAAAAGGCCCTATTTATACCTATGATGTGATGCAAGCGCTGGATGTGCAATATCGTGAAGCAGGTAAAGCGGTTAGTTTGAGATTTATGCTTGGTCCTGACAATAGTGTCCCTGACGTTTGGAAAAAATTTTATCGTTATGAACAAATTGAAAAGCAATGGCCCTTATTTATTGCCAAGGAAAATGTCGCCATACATAGTACCCTGGTTCGGGAAGTTTGCGCGACGATGGCAGATGATAAGCAACGTTTTCAAGCATTAACGGATATGGTGGGTGATAAGATAGCGTATTATATCGAAGAAAATCATTTATACCGTGAAAGAGAAAGTCGTTATGGTTGAATATACGCAGCAAGTTTCTGTTGATGTGGTTATTTTTTCCTTGATTAATGAACAGTTATGTGTACTCATGGCAAAAAGAGCCTCTCATCCGTTTGCTTCGTATTGGTCTTTACCGTTAGGGGAAATAGATCATCGACTTGATGATGACTTAGAACAAACGGCAAAACGTAATATTAAGTCC
>CAZHSJ010000041.1:0-16088 GCA_964535225.1 Uncultured Candidatus Berkiella sp.
GATGCGTTACTGGCAGTTCCGGTACCTTCTATGTTTTGGGAATAAGAAGGCCAAAAAACACTATTTTTATTGCCTTCATTTTCGTTATTTAAGTCGTTATTTCCGTTATTACCTTGTAGAGCCATGCTCATGCTAAATGGAAAGCTAAAAATAATTAGGGACTGCAAGAGGCATTTTAAGACTTTTGAACTACGCATGGTTACCCCACTTAGTCACGATAAACCTAACTCTCAGGCGTTGAAGCGTTGCCAACGTTTTTAAACCCACTGTGTAACTACGACGATTATTCTTTCAATAGTTGCAGCATAGATTTTACAATTTTCCCTCAAAATATAGTGGGTTTCTAGATTGTTAAGTGATAGGTCATGCAACATTTTTGTTGTATAAGCAATACCGCTTGTCCGTAAGCTTCGCAGGGTGGGGCTCTGTGTACGCCCTGATAAAATCAGGATTTCTATCGGGACCCGCCTTCACCAAGCCTTCGGCGCGGTAAACTAAAAGTAAACTGGGAAGCGCTTTTAAATCGAGCAGTTTGATTTTAGGCGAGGCGGCAAGCGGCTGAAGCCCCGGGAGTGTACATCTTAGTACATGACCGGGGTGAAGACGCGCAGCCAACAAAGCATAAAATTAAACTGGGAAGTTTAGCTCAAACCAGTTTGCTTTTAGACAAGGCGACGAGCATTTTTAGCCCCAGGAGTGGACGCTTTGGTCCATGACTGGGGTAAAAATGAGATGTCAACCCGCCTTCACCAAGCCTTCGGCGCGGTAAACTAAAAGTAAACTGGGAAGCGCTTTTAAATCGAGCAGTTTGATTTTAGGCGAGGCGGCAAGCGGCTGAAGCCCCGGGAGTGTACATCTTAGTACATGACCGGGGTGAAGACGCGCAGCCAACAAAGCATAAAATTAAACTGCGAAGATTTAGAGGAATTTTGAGCGAGAAAGCCACTTACTATCCGGATAATACGCAAAAACTAACGATCCATCTTTAATGGTATTAATAATCGGTGTGGCAAGACGCGTTTCTAATGCGGGGCAACCCCAGCTGCGTCCTAGGCGTCCTAAATTTTTGGCGGTACCTTCGTTTACATAATGGGCACCGTGCACCACAATTCTGCGCCGCGCAGCGTTGCCATTAATGCCGTTTTCTAAACCATGTAAGGTTAAGGAAAGGCCGTGCTTACCTTGATAGGTTTTACCGGTAACAAACACACCTAAACTGGATTTTAAGCTTCCGGGAACATCCGAAAAATGTTGCGCGTGATTACCACCACTATTGCTGCCATGAGCAACCAGGGTGTTATAAATCACTTTATTTCTTTTCATATCCACCACCCACATTCTTTTTGAGGTTGAAGGCATGGAATAATCGATGATGGTCACGGTAGGTTTTTTGGCCAATCCCATTGCGCTTGCTTTTAGATGTGCTTTTTGTGCCAATTGAAAAACACGTGGGTTTAAGCCTTTAATAGTGGCAGTACTTGGTTTTTGAGCAGCGGGTTTTGTATAAGTAAGTAAAGAAGGGTTTGAAGAAAGTGTATTGGGTTTTGCAAAACTTGCGACGCTAACGCTCAGTAGGAGCAGGATGAGGAGTCGTCTTTGTAAGGTTCGCAATAAATATTTAGTTGGTTTTATTACATTATTATTGAGTGTTGTCATTTTTTCTCCTAAACATCATTGAGCACGAGGCAACAACGTCAACTATGGCCCTGGACTATAACAGCTCTTGCCACCAAAACAAACCCAAAATCTCAATTCTGCTGATTATTGCAGCAACATTGTGTTTCTTAGCTAAAACACAGGCGCCCAAAATTTAGCTTTACAACTAAATTTTATTGCTACTTAAAATTTGGTATCATCACTCAAATTATAAAACATGTCTGAATAGATTGAGGATGCCCTTGTGAAGCGATTTCTTTGTGTTTTAACACTTTTAGCACTTTGCGGCTGTGCGCAGCATCCCAAAAAATCTGCAATAACCGCTCCTTTACCCGTTACAAAAGCAACTGAACAAAAATTACCCAAGATCCCGCCTGCTGCTCTGCCCGCCAATTGGAAAGCGCATGGCCGCATTGCTGCTGCTAATGGCGACAAAGGCGGCAATGCCCAATTTGTGTGGACACAAAAGGGCGATTCTTATCAAATTAAATTATTTGGCCCCTTCGGCTCTGGCAGCGTTTATATTACGGGCCACCCTACCTTTGTTGAACTAAAAGAAACCAATGGCAAAACAACGCGCGCTAAAGATGCCGAAACGTTATTAAAAAAATTAGCGGGTTGGCAAGTTCCCATCACGGGTTTGCGTTATTGGATGCGCGGCACACCCACCCCTGTTGCCAAAGCACAGTCTGAAAAGCGTAATGGTGCTGGCCAATTAGAAAAATTAATTCAACAAGGCTGGCATATTGAATATGAAAATTTTGCCGATAATAACCTTCCTCAAAAATTACGCTTACAAAATGGCAAAGTTAAAGTGAAAATGATTGTTACCGAGTGGGAAGCCATTTAATGGATTTTACTTTCCCCGCACCTGCGAAAGTGAATCGGTTTTTGCATATCACGGGGCAACGTGAAGATGGGTATCATTTGCTGCAAACGTTATTTCACCTATTAGATTATGGTGATGAAATTCGCGTTGAGCGACGTTCCGACAACCAGATCCAACTTTTCCCAAAAACCCACTGGGATATTGCGCAAGAAAACAATATTATTTACAAAGCCGCTAAAAAATTGCAGCAAGCTTCGCTTACGCCCTATGGCGCTAATATCTTCTGGCAAAAACGTATTCCATTAGGGAGTGGTTTAGGCGGCGGTAGCTCTAATGCGGCCAGCTGCTTATTTGCGCTTAATCTGTTATGGGAATTAAACTGGTCTCGCGAACAACTGATGACACTGGGGCTAACGTTGGGTGCCGATGTGCCCGTGTTTCTGTTTGGACACACGGCCCTTGCAGAAGGCATTGGCGAAGAATGTATTGCCATCGATATGCCACCTACCTGGCTCTTAGTCCTTACCCCCCCTTGTCACGTTGCTACGGCAAAAATGTATGCTATGAGTGAATTGACAAGAAACACGCCAAGGCTCAGAATAGAGGCCCTTGCCAAGGGTGGAATGGAACAAGCCCTGCAACGTTGTAGAAATGATTTCGAAGCGGTTGTTCGTAAAGCCTATCCAGAGGTAGACGCTGCATTAAAGTGGTTATCTAACTACGGCGAGGCAAGATTAAGTGGATCAGGTGCGAGTGTTTTTACTTGTTTTACGTCGCAAGAACAAGCACAATCTGCCGCGGAACAACTTCCGCCCACTTTAAAGGGTTTTATAGCAAAAGGGATGAATACATCCCCGCTCTTGCAAAAAGCAATGAGCATGGGTTTTCAAGGTAACGATTGGGGTGTCGCCAAGCGGTAAGGCACAGGGTTTTGATCCCTGCATACCTAGGTTCGAATCCTAGCACCCCAGCCACTAACAAATAACGGTTCCACCATGTCCGATATGATGATTTTCAGTGGGAATGCCAACCCGCGCCTCTCAGCAGATGTCGCAAAACGTCTTAAAGTGCCTCTTGGCAAAGTTGCCCTGGGCCGCTTTTCAGATGGCGAAATTATGGTTGAAATCCTAGAAAATGTCCGCGGCAAAGACGTGTTCATTGTTCAATCAACCTCTGCGCCCACCAACGATCATTTAATGGAATTATTGTTACTTACCGATGCCTTACGCCGCGCTTCTGCGCTACGCGTAACCGCTGTTATCCCTTATTTTGGTTATGCCAGACAAGATCGCCGTGTGCGCTCATCTCGCGTGCCTATTTCTGCTAAAGTCATCGCAGATATGTTGGCTGCGGTGGGTATTGATAGGTTATTAACCGTAGACTTACATGCTGATCAAATCCAAGGTTTCTTTAACATGCCCGTGGACAATGTGTATGGTTCCTCTGTACTCATTAACGATATGTTGAAAAAAGATTACGAAACCCCCGTGGTGGTTTCACCAGATGTGGGGGGTGTGGTGAGAGCACGTGCTATTGCCAAACGTTTAAATGACACCCACTTGGCCATTATCGATAAACGACGTCCGCAGCCGAATGAAGCCCGCGTGATGAACATTATTGGCGATGTTAAAAACCGGATCTGCATTTTGGCGGATGACATTGTCGATACCGCAGGCACCTTATGCCTTGCCGCCGAAGCCCTCAAAAACGAAGGTGCGGTAAAAGTGGTGGCCTATGCAACTCACCCAGTGTTATCTGGCAATGCCATTAGCAATTTAGAAAAATCACAAATTGATGAGTTAGTGGTTACAGATACTATTCCGTTACAACCCAAAGCCTTGGCTTGCCCTAAAATTCGTCAACTTAGCATCGATGCCATGCTCTCTGAGGCTATTCGCCGTGTAAGTAACGAAGAATCTATCAGCTCCATGTTTTCAGTTGTGTAACAAACTGCAACTGTTACGGACGCTTTGTTGAAAGCCCCCCACTTGTGATAAACTGCCCCGCTCCCAAGTAAGTTTACTTGGGATCATCGCTTTATGGTCGCAATAAAGCGCATTTTTACTCAACTTTGGAGTTTTATGTCATGGCAAAGTTTAACTTTGAATTGGACGTTGAACCACGTGAAACGTTAGGGAAAGGTGCGAGCCGCCGCCTACGTCGTCGTGAAAGTAAAGTCCTTGGTATTGTGTTTGGCAGTGAAGAAAAATCACAACCTATTATGTTAGATCATAATGCGGTATTAAGAGCCCTTGAGAATGAAGCCATTTATTCCCACATTCTTACCTTAAACGAAGGTGGAAAAAAATCTAAAGTGGTGCTCAAAGACATTCAACGGCATCCTTATAAACCTATCGTGATGCACATGGATTTTATGCGCATTAATGAAAACAAAGCTATCATCATGCACATCCCCTTGCATTTCCCTGGCCAAGATGTAGCGCCTGGCGTTACCTTGGGTGGCGGTATGGTTACTCACCACATGGTAGAGCTTGAAGTAAAATGTTTACCTCGCGATTTACCTGAGTACATTGAAATTGATTTAACCAATGCTGAATTGGACACCGTTGTTCACTTGTCGCAGGTTAAATTACCTAAAGGCGTTGAATTAACAACCCAAGTACATGGTGCTGAAGACGATTTACCCGTTGTCAGTATTCATAAACCTAAAGTGGTTGTTGAAGAAGTGGAAGCCCCTGCTGAAGGTGCTGAAGGGGAAGCCCCTGCTGAAGGCGAAGCTTCTGCTGAGGCTAAGAAAGAAGGCGGCAAAAAGTAACTTGCCAACATTAAGGCGGACGCTTGTCCGCCTTTTGGATAACCCTCATGACTGTTTCACTTATTGTTGGATTAGGAAACCCAGGGCCAGAGTATGCCAAAACGCGGCACAACGCAGGCTATTGGTTTATAGAGCAGCTGGCTGAACAATTACGCGCTCCACTACAACATGAAGCTAAATTTAAAAGTTTAACAGCCCAAGTTGATATTCAGGGCCATAGTTGCCGATTATTACAACCCACTACTTTTATGAACCTAAGCGGCCAAGCCGTGCTTGCTGCTGCCAACTTTTATAAAATTTCCCCAGGTGACATCTTAGTGGTACATGATGAGTTAGACTTGCCCGTTGGTGCTGCACGGTTAAAATTAGATGGTGGCCATGGCGGACACAATGGGTTAAGAGATATTATGGCACGCCTTGGTTCTAATCAATTTTACCGTTTAAGGCTTGGCATTGGGCACCCTGGCAATAAAGACGATGTTCATGACTATGTGCTAAAAAAAGCTTCCATTAGCGATACGCAATTAATTTTGGGTGCTATTGATAAATCACTAAAAGCGTTGCCTGATATCGTAGCGGGCAATATAAATAAAGCCATGAACTTTTTACATACCGAGAATAAATAGGAAATTAACATGGGTTTTAAATGCGGCATCGTTGGCCTACCCAATGTGGGTAAATCTACCCTTTTTAATGCGTTAACGAAAGCAGGTATTGCTGCGGCTAATTACCCCTTTTGTACGATTGAGCCTAATGTAGGTGTAGTGTCTGTTCCTGACAAACGCCTAGATGCACTTGCCAAAATTGTTAACCCACAAAAAGTGATCCCCACTATTATGGAATTTGTGGATATTGCCGGCTTAGTAAAAGGCGCTTCCAAGGGTGAAGGGTTGGGCAATCAGTTTTTAGCCAATATTCGTGAAACGGCAGCCATTGCCCATGTGGTGCGCTGCTTTGAAAACGATGACGTGGTGCATGTTGCCGGCAAGGTAAACCCTAAAGAAGACATAGAAACCATTAACACCGAATTATTGCTTGCCGACATAGACAGCATTGATAAAGCCCTAATGCGCGCCCAAAAAGCTGCAAAATCTGGCGACAAAGCCTTAAAGCACCAGCAAGATCTGTTAACCTCTTTGCAAGCGCATATGAATGCAGGTAACCCTGCCAGAACGTTTTCTTGTTCTGAGGAAGATAAACCATTTCTCAAAGGCTTAAATTTACTCACCATGAAACCCACCATGTTTATTGCAAATGTGGATGAAAAAGGATTCACCAATAACCCTTATTTAGATCAAGTTAATGCCATAGCCCAACACGAAGGTGGCGTTGTGGTACCTGTGTGTGCTGCCTTAGAAGCGGAAATTGTCGATTTAAGCGATGAAGAAAAAATTGAATTTTTACATGAAACGGGGTTAGATGAGCCCGGGTTAAACCGCGTTATTCGCAGTGGCCATAAATTACTAAACCTACAAACCTATTTTACTGCCGGTGTGAAAGAAGTAAGAGCGTGGACCATTCCTGTTAATGCTACCGCCCCACAAGCCGCCGGGGTTATCCACACCGATTTTGAAAAAGGCTTTATTCGCGCTGAAGTGATTGCCTATGAGGACTTTATTCAATATAACGGCGAGCAAGGCGCTAAAGAAGCAGGCAAATGGCGTTTAGAAGGTAAAGAATATATAGTGAAAGACGGCGATGTGGTGCATTTTAGGTTTAATGTATAAATTTTTCGAATTTAAGTTACGTCTATTTTGGTGTTGATTTCCTTTCAGACTGGCTAGTGGCAGGCATTGGTTCCGTTGGCATTTTATTTGCTCCTTCTAAACGCATAAACTTCTCCTTTAATGCTTGGGGCGACTTCGCCATAATATCCTGCCATGCTTTAACTGCCTCAGTCTGATGATTTGGATGATTTGGATCATTTGCTATTCCAATGATAGTTTTAGCAATATTCACTAACTTTTCTTCACATTTTAATATTAAATCCCTTTCAATGTTGCTTCTTTGGCCCTCTGATATACCAGAATTGGATGTATACGTAGCAAATCGCGCTGCGAAATCCCCTTCTGCTATGTTTTTTAAGTAATTGCTTCTAAACTGCGGGGGTGGCAGTTTCAGCTCAGGCTCACCACCACGCTTGTGACTAAACCTAAATGCAGGAGATCTTTTCTCTGAAGGAGGCTGCGACTCTGATGCTACATCAGTCAACTGTTTTAAAATTGATTCAAGATAGACATTTACACTTTTCTTTTGCTCATCTGTGCCTGGCGCAGCTTTAATTCGAGATTGAACATATTCAGCAAGCGCTATTTTTTCGCTAGCAGTGAGATCATTTTTACCTGGTGGAGAACTATCTGTAAAAAGTATGCTAAGCGCAGTTCGAAGTGCGTTACTATAGTTGAAACCAGTACTACTTATACATTCATCAATTCTATTAACTATTTTGACATCGTGATGAAATTTATTGAGCTTATCTAAAAGGGGCTGAGGAAGTTGTGGTGTTTGGGGCAAATCAGAACTTAATTTTTGAGGGAAAAGATTTTGAGCGGCTAATCTTCGCTCTTCGTTTGGTGCCAATGAAGGAACTTGATTGTCCCAGTTAAAAGGAGTCTTAATATACTCATCCTTGATCCAATCTAAAGCTGTTTCCATCTCCTCTATTTTTTGTAAAATAGGGGCCCCTTGCTTTTCTATTTCACCTTGATTACCTTTATTTTCTAGCAAAACTGTTTGGTATTGGATTTGAAGTTCATAATATTGCGCTAGCAACTCTTCACGGTTGGAACCAAACCCTTGTGCAAGCTCTGGCAGCATTTCATCAAGTGCTGCTTCATCTTCAACCGTTGGGTTTTGCTGTATAGCAGATTTTACTTGTGCCGGCTTTACCTCTGGTACTGGTTGCTTGGTGAGTAACCATTCTTGTTTTTTGTTAACATAAGTATTTAACATCGCAACGAGATAATCACGTCTATTATTATCTACTTCATTTTCTTTGCCCACCAAATTATCAAGTTGGCCATTAATGTACTTTTCAATTATACTCAGTTCAGAAACATTGGCATTAACAATAACATTAGCTACAATATCATCCAAAATACGTTGAAATGCTCTTCCCTTTGCCGTAACCCCAGCTTTCTCTACAACATTGAGGATGCCATCTACATTTTTAGCACTAGCAAGTTGTTCTTTTAGCGCTTTTACTTGCAAAAAAGTGGCTCGCGATTTTAACGCGCTTAAGGGTTTTTGCTTGAGTGGTTTCTCCCAAAGCGCATGTATGTTTTGAGCTTTTGGTAATATCAAGTTTCGCGCCATATTTTCAGGGTAGTATCCCATAGCAGCATATTTGAGAATTTGCGATTCAAAGCGCACCGCTTCAACAGGGCTATGCTTAATCAGCCATTCTTTGTGGAATTGATGCGCTTGATAGAGCGCATTTTGTAGCGTACCTAATTCGGCGATTTTATTTTCAGGATTTTTCTTTAATTCAGCAATTAAAGCAACAAAATCTAATTCAAGTTTGGCATATTTAGCCTTATATAAGGATTTTTTAGATGATTTATGTATATGTTGATACAAATCAGTTAAATTGCTAGCAAGCGATTTTTTCTTAGCAACACTACTTTTCACTATCTTGTCATGTTGAAATAAATTCTCCATGCGTTGTAAGAGTTGTTCTACATCTGTAGGTTCCTTAGCTTCTATCGGCTGTTGGGTGGGCGGTACTTGTTTGGCAGCCGTTTTACCTTTATTTAATTCTTGATATTCTTCGTGTAAGTTAACATCAGGTGGCGTTAAGCCAATAGTTTTAATCGATGTAGCAAAATCATTTTTATATGACAGCGCTGTTCTGTCAATCATCTCTTTAATGCAGTTATCAGGATCTATTACAGGTGTAGAAAGTACTTTTCCCCAATCCTCATCAAGCCTTTCTTGATAACGTACCCATGCTTTAAGAACATCACGTTTCATTTCGGTTGGAGATGGTGGCTCTTTGGGCTCTATTGGCTCAGGCTCAGAGGGATCATTTTCATAAGCTTCAAGCGAAGCTTCGTATTTCTTTAAGTCTTGTTGATATTTTTCAAATAGCTGCTTGTAAAGATCATCAACCTGTATAAGCACTTCTCTTAATTGGTTAAATATAATGTTTTTCAAATCTCCAAAGCGATCGTTGAGATCACGAACTTGCTTAGAGGATAGGTTACGTTCTTTTCGTATTTCACTATACACTTGATTAAGAGTAGATTTCTTAATTTTAAATTCAGCACCGAGTAACTTTTCTAAGCTTTCACGGCTGATAATTTGATCTGTTTCACCTACCGCGCCACCACGTCCAGATCGACCAATGATTTGCCTTGTGACACGTTCAATATCCAAATACGTTTGCATAACATAAAGGCCACTTTCATGCGGAACTTCATCACCATTAGCAAGTTTACGTCTTGGTTTAAAATCTGTGCCTCTGCCTAACATAGGCGTTGTTATCGTAATAGAGCCCGCTAGACCTGCTGTTTTTACAGCAGAAGGTTCATCGATAATTGAAGATGGTTTTT
Organism: Uncultured Candidatus Berkiella sp.; assembly: GCA_964535225.1. Taxonomy (GTDB): domain Bacteria; phylum Pseudomonadota; class Gammaproteobacteria; order Berkiellales; family Berkiellaceae; genus Berkiella. Next base: position 9,815 of record CAZHSJ010000041.1, read on the forward strand.
TAATACCAGCTTGAAACGTTGTTTGTACATTTTCTTCAGGAATGCCATTGAAGAGTTGAAGTGTCAGCTCACCCATCTTATGAGCTGCTTTACTCATTTCAAGCTTCCCTGCTATGAAATCAGCCATTTTTTTGGCAGCAATAGGATCTTCACAAACAATCACAATTGGCTGCTTATCATGTTGGCGCAAATGCTTGAGAATTTTTTCAAATGCTAATTTTTGTAAATCTTCATCTGTATTAACAAGGATCGGCTTATTATCAATTCTTTTTTGCATTTTGTGTGTAGGTAAAGCATGCGTTTTGAAGCCATGCTTTTCTTTATGTTCTTGGACTTCTTCTTTTGAACCTATTGTACCGGTCATACCACGAATAATGCCACCTAGGCGTTTGTAAAAATCGATAAATATCTTACTGGTAAGTGATGAAATTGTGCTGGTTTCAGGATCATAAGTACATAACGGCGGTTTTTTGCCATCAGCTGTTTTTCTTTTTCCTGATTCAATGTCTCTGTTGACTCTTTCATGCACTAATTGGTGCATGCCCTTATCCCATGTTGTATCCGTAATCCGATCATTATCAATAATTTTAACTTGAGAATATTTTTTGCCATCTTTCTCTTCTTGAACAAGCACCCACTCTGTTTTTTCTCCCATTCTATACATTTTTTTAGCCTCTACGGCCGATTCTATCCAAGTATCTAGCTGTTTGTCATCCTGACTTTCAATGTATCTTTTTTGAGATTTAGAAGTGGCTTTGCTTAATAAATATTTACGTAAATTACTGATGTCTTCTATGTCATCCGCTGTTTCATCATTAAACTCAGCAGAATCAATAAAATCGTTAATATGCGCATAGATCCATCCCATGTTACTAATATTATCTAAATTGACAGCATCTCGATATTGGGTATTATCATCCAATAAAGTAAAATCTGCCTCATCAAGCACAAGGGATGTTTTAAACTCGATGGTTGAGTCAAGCATTGCTTTTGCTCTAAATAAAGATAATTGCGCAACATCAGAATAATAAATACCGCCTTCTTTATATTCAGCGATTTCAGAATCCGACTTAATAATCTGCGTGTGGACACCAAGATAGTTAAAAAAGTCTTTATGTTCTTTTAAGCCAGCATCCGCCAGTGCCAAATTTGATGTACAAACATCGACAGTTTGACCTTCCATTGCTAACATAGCCGCATTCAAAGCAGCAATGTGACTCTTGCCTTGGCCTGTTTGAATTTCAGATATAATATTTCCTCCCTGATGCATTGCATTTAACAAACCAATAATCTGCGTCGAATAAGGAAAAACACGATCTTCTGCCTTTATAGGTTTGTCACCCTGAGGAGGTACGTTGCGGTACATAGATTCCCTAAGTAATGCTAAATAAGTAAGACGTGCCTGGTGCTTATCTTTTTCTGAGGATTCAGGGTTTCTTACAACGGCTTGGTTATGGCTTAAAAGACGCTGAATTTCCTGCGTGGTCATATCTTTAATAGGGCATTTACGTGCATTAGGATCGCTAGGGTTAGTTAAAATCCCTACATCATTTCCTATTGCATTTATAAACTGAAAGTCGTTTTTAAGTGCAACTCTTGCAGCATAGTTAATAGGTTGATCTGTTTGCAAATCAATAATACTATGAATCACTCTATCCACTTCAGTGGTATCAAAATGACTTGACAGCAGCGATTCACGTTCACGTTTTTTTTCTGCAATTGCATTGGCGCATAAATCATCATAACTTATGGTGCCATCTAAATACTGATTTATTTGATCAAGTGGCGGGAATACAACTGAAGTATCAAATTCAGTCAGCTTGGCGAGTTTCTCATTAAAATCTGAATTGTTCAATTTATTGCAAAATGCGTCAAATTGAGCGTCACCAGGGTTAACTCTTGATAAGATATTTAATTTATCATTATTAATATAATTAACCTGTTGAAGTAAAGTAACAAAAGCAGCCTCTTTGTTTAAAAATGTTTCAAGCAGTTTATTTAATTGAATGGGATCTAAGTTCGGATTCTTTAATAGGGTAGAAACCGATGAAAGTTGTTCTGGGTAATGTGTAACAAGCCTTGCCAATGCAGAAATATGTTTTGGATAAGGTTTTATCACATCAAAAAACTTATTAATGCTATCTGAGGTAACCTTAGCTTTTTGTAACTGATTAAAGCAATCCATTACAGCAGTATGATCCTCTAAAGAAAACTCATTATTGCTTATTAACTTAGTTGCAAATTCAAAAAGTTGTTCAACTTGTTCACCTGAGGGGTTATCTTGCCATATTTCACTGTTAACGATTGAAATAATAATATCACATGGAATTTTAGCACTGTCTTTGTATTGGGTAAGTAATTCTAGTAATAATTTGTTTATTTCAACGAGTGGCAGCTTGGCTAAGCCATCTGAATTTTTGATTGCATTAAATAAGTTTTCAAATTCAGCGGCAGAAGATTTTCTTATTTCAATTAATCTTGAAAGAAAGGTCTTTATTTCTGTTGATTGTGTATCAGCTTTAATTACACTATCTATAAATTTTATTGTACTTTCATACCCATTATCAAGCGTATCTCCAGATGTGATAATGTCAGCGACATTCCATGCTTTTTTTATGATTTGAGTAAGTTCGTTCTTTTCTTCTTTGAATGAGGAATCTAGAATGGTGTTTAGTTCCGTTTCAAAATGGTCCTTAGCGACAGGTACCACTAGCAATAAGGCAGTTTTAACTTTTAAGCTATTATCTTCAAAAACATTTTTATTAGCCTCAGCATAAGCTTTTATACTATGCAAATTTTCAAGATCTTTATCAGTTGGATAAAGCTTAATTTGCTCCAGGCCCTCTACGATGATACTTCTAAAAGTCTCTAAAAAGCCTTTGCCTTGTCCTTCTCCAACTTTGACACGATTTTCGGCGCTAAAAGTTATATCTGTAAACCTTGATTCCATGAAGGATTTAATACCACTTGGTGTTATACTTTTCTCAATCGCTTCATTGAATGCCACGTTTAATTCATTTATATCTATAAGTGCTTTAGAATTTTCAAAGTTGAGAGAGGAAACGATTCTTAACAGTTCAAGCACTAATTCCTCACTCAATGCATTTTTACCCATTTCCTGTGTTAACTTACTAATGAATTTTTCAAAGCCTTCATCAAAGTTATCTTGTCTAAATGCAGGAAAACTCTTAAAAAGGCGATTTATCAAATCCTGATTTTCATTAATAAGTGGATTACGCGTTATAACTTCTAACGCATCAAGTAGTTTTTCGGTGGATATAGCCTTGTCGGGATGGTGTTTTATAGCCTTTTGTGAAATATCCAATACTTCATAAAACGAGTCCTTTACTTTTGATATAACTTTATCTTTTGTTTGTGGATTATACCATTCATGTTGAGTTGGTAATGTCTTGAAACTATTAATAAAAGAAGCTAGTTGTGTAATAGTAGGCGGTTCAAGCTCAGCTTTTAGTATATTTAAGATCCTTTCTGGTTTATCCATTTTATCAAGCGAGAGTAATATTTTATCAATTTCATCTGTTTTTAAGTCAGTAATTGATTTTTTATTGGTACAGGCGGCGGCAACTAAAGCAATAGCAATTTTAGCTTTTAGCGGTGTTATTAGGTTTTCGTTTAACTTTTGTTCTAAGTGTTTAACAAGCGCAACATAATTTTCAAAAGGCGCACGGTACAGCTGCTTACCAACAAGTCTGTAAAACTGTATTTTAACTGCATTAAAATCAATTTTTTCATCCGCAACGTTTGAGAAATCTGCGGTTTTAACTTCATAGGCTTCTTTTCTGCTTGGCTCAAGCGGATTTTGAGCCTTACTTTCGTCTAATGACATTTCTGGCGTAACAAGCCAGTATCCGTGCATTTTAGCATAATAGGGGCCCATGGATGCTAAATTTAAATTAACAAGCTGTTCAAACTGCTCTTTCTTATCAACTGAATTATTTAAAATAAGCAAAATACGTTGCATACCCAACAGCATATTTTTGCATTGTAGATTAGCTAGTTTTTCATCTATCACGAAGGTGGGATCAATTTCAAGAAGCTGCTTTTTAAACTCTTTGAAGGCAGCAAAAAAATCAGAAAAAACTAAATTATTGTTATGTGTTTGCAGATGTTGTTTAGCAAGATTCAGGAAAAAAGTGAGTTCGTTCGAAGTTAAATCATTAAGCGAATCAAAAGTATCAAGATAGCTTTCATCAAGCATCATTGCAAAATGCTCTTGCTTTATCACAAATGTTTTAATGATGTCTGTAATCATCTCATCTGTGAACTTTCGCTCTCCATTTATTTTTTTCTCTTTTAAAGATTCAATTTTCTTAACAATTTCAAGAATGTGTGCAGCCCCCTTTTCCTGAACAAAATAAGTAAATAAAATAACGATATCAAGATCTAATTTAAACAACATGTTTAAAGTGTCTTTATAGTTCTTTTCTATTTGAGAGCCTATAGGCACATTGTCAGCTTTAAGTAGCTTAATAACTGCATCTAGTTGAAGTTTGACATCAAGTGATTCTTTATACTCAGAATTGATTTTAAGCTGCTGATTACTTAACTCTATCTCTTTTAGTTTTGCAGAAAGCGTAGAAATATTTTCTAACGTTAGCCTATTTGTTAATTCATTAAGTTTATCAATATCTCCGCTTTTAAGGCAGTAACAAAAAATATTACTTATTGATTTTTTATCTGGCACTTTGAGTTTATTATTCAAGACAAAATCGGAGATCAACTTGTGTGCATCAGAATATTTTTTAAACTGTACTGTGCCAGTTGGCATAGCGTTGATTTCTTTGTTAATTAACGGTAGTTGATCTTCAATTTCAGATGTACTAAATTTTAAAGCCTTTATTAAAATTTTATAATCATTAGTTGTGATTTTGAATTGATCTTCAATCCCAACGTTGTACTGTTCTTCGTTTCCAACAACATTATGACGTGGACGCGGAGCCGATTGAAATTGTATGTCTAAATCTGTTTGTCTGCTTAAAGCATCTCGCGCCACGATGGGATCATAGTCTAACAACAAATGATTCGGGTTTTGAATGCTTCTTCTTACGATTAGCCCCGGCGGCAACTGGTGAAGGTTTACACCATCTGCAAAAAGATGGCCATAACGCTTTAAAAAGCTTAAAACTGATTTTGAAACGCCGTGGATAGCATCGACATACATCTGGGGCGCTTGTGTGCCTACCAGCGAATCAAATGCTCCTAGTAAATCTTTGTTTTCAGCTACTAATTTATCTCGAGAGATAAAATCTGATTCATTTGCAGGCTCTCCAAACCCGGAAATGGTTTTTCTTTTTGCAAGCGCATCCTCTGTACTTTGCTGTTGTTGTTGTTGCTGCTGCTGTTGTTGTTGCTGCTGTTGTTGCTGCTGCTGAGTAGTTTTCTTAAGTGATCGCGCTTGTTTTTTTAAAGGGAGATCTGGATTAAGCTTATGGGCTCGAATTTTGCCACTTTTCTTAGCTTGAGTGAGTTTGGCTTGCTCTTTTAACTTAACCCGTGTATTAACTTGGATGGCATTTTGCAGCTGCAAAAACTGTTGATTAATCGCTTCGTCATTACTAGCACGATTACCTGTATACCTTATTTTACAGGTTATTTTTTCATCTTTAATCACCGAGATTAACTTATCAAAAAATTCCTTTTTAAAAGCATTTTCTGTTTTATTATCAACACCATAGGCAGTCAGCTCAATACATTTAACGCCATACTTATCGGCGGCTCTGAGCATGTTGATAAATGCATCAATATCTGCTTGATTGTTGTCTGAAAGATTATAGCCTATTGCAATTAATTCAAAAGGAAAATCACTCTTAAGCAATTCTAAACCATGTGCATAGGAATTTGCTTGATCAGCCAAAGAAAAATCTTGACCTGGCTTACCTGTTGTTTTTGGGCCTATGGTAGTATATTGAAACCTACCTGTTGAAACTACTTCAATATTAGCACTTAGGTAGTGCATAAATTGATCAATCCACATGGGGGCGCTTTTTCCATCTTCTTGATCTACTGGTATGTTAAAATACTCTGGTTTAGCTGAAGATAAAGGAACTTTTAAGCAACGTTCCATTAACATTTCCCAGGTTACATTTGTGCTTTCATCAAAACCATATTCTTTTATAAGCTTAGCCTTAAGATGATCTAGATCACTTGCTGCTGATACCGGGTGCGCTTGTCTGTGTATATTTTTGTTTTCAGTAACTTTTTGCAAGAGCGCTTGTGTATCGACAATAACATCCAGGAGGGCTTCTAATGGCTT
>CAZHSJ010000042.1:0-16061 GCA_964535225.1 Uncultured Candidatus Berkiella sp.
GAAGTTCACCCTTGGGAGGTTGCCAATAATTACGTTAAAGCAGGGGCGAAGCAATTGCATATTGTTGATTTAGACGGGGCAAAAATGGGCGAACCGATGCAACTATCTCGCGTTGCGCAGTTATGTCAAATTAAAGAGGCACAGATCCAAATCGGAGGGGGGATCCGTTCTCATCGTCACATCAAAGTACTATTTGCCGATGGGGCATCTCGTGTGGTAATTGGCAGTATGGCCGTTATCGATCCTTTGCAAGTTAAAGCCTGGATAAAAGAATTTGGCCCTGAGCGAATTGTATTAGCCTTTGATGTAATCGTTAATAAAAAAAACGAACCTATCGTTCAAACACATGGTTGGCAGAATGAAGCCAAAGAAAACTTGTGGGAGTTAATTACTTTTTATCAAGATGTTTCCTTGAAAAATGTCTTGTGTACGGATATTAGCAAAGATGGCACTTTAGGTGGACCAAATCTTGATTTGTACCAACAATGTGTTGAAAAATTTCCCAATATTGCTTTTCAAGCCTCAGGAGGAATTGGCACAATACAAGATATAGAGGCTTTATCAAAATTAAATTTGTTTGGCGCAATTGTAGGAAAAGCGCTCTATGAGAAGCGTTTTACCCTGCAAGAGATTATAGGCAAGGTATCACCATGCTAGCGAAAAGAATTATTCCCTGTTTAGATGTTAAAAATAACCAGGTTGTTAAAGGGGTTCAATTTAAAAACCATCAGGTGGTTGGTGAAATTGAACAACTAGCGATGTTCTACGCCAAAAGTGGCGCAGATGAGCTAGTGTTTTACGACATTACTGCAAGCCCTGAACAAAGGGGGGTAGAGAAATCTTGGGTGTCGAAAATTGCTAAACATCTTGACATTTCCTTTTGTGTTGCAGGGGGAATTAAAACGCTGAATGAGGCTAAAAACATATTAAATCAAGGCGCCGATAAAATTTCCATTAACTCACCAGCCTTGTCAAACCCTGCTTTAATTAACCAGTTAGCAGCTGAATTTGGCAGTCAGTGCGTGGTTGTTGGTATAGATAGCATACAAATAAATAACAACTATTATGTGTGCCAGTTTACTGGCGATGAGAAGAAATCAACCATAACAACAAGGCTAACTCAAGAGTGGATAAGGGAAGTGCAGCAAAGAGGGGCCGGTGAGATTGTGCTTAATTGCATGAATGAGGATGGATGTAAAAATGGGTATGATGTTACCCAATTGCAATTTATGCGCGCATTTACTCAAGTTCCCCTTATTGCTTCAGGAGGGGCAGGCAAGGTTACAGATTTTTGGGAGGTTTTTACAAAAGCGAATGTTGATGGTGCTCTTGCAGCCAGTGTGTTTCATTTAAATGAAATCTCCATTCCTTACTTAAAAAATTACTTATTTTCCAAAAAAGTGAGCATACGATTATGAACTTTGCTGATATAAACAAATTAGCATGGCAAAAAATGAATGGGCTTATCCCCGCCATTATTCAAGATGCAACAAACCAAACTATTTTAATGTTAGGTTATATGAGCAAAGAGGCACTGAGTAAAACATTAGAAACAGGTTTGGTTACTTTTTACAGCCGTCGTTTACAAAGGTTGTGGACAAAAGGCGAAACGTCGGGTAACTATTTGGCATTTTGTGATTATCGTATTGATTGTGATAATGATACTATTTTAATTTCAGCCAAACCTACCGGTCCAACATGTCACCTTGGTAACGACACTTGTTTTAATAACGCACAAGCCTCTTCTTTTGATATTATTTCCAAGCTTGAAAATACAATTGCAAAGCGCCAACAAGAAAGACCCACAGGAAGTTATGTTAGTGCTTTATTTAATGCGGGGTTAAGTAAAATATCACAAAAAGTCGGCGAAGAAGGCGTTGAAGTAGCCTTAGCGGCGGTTTTAAAAAATAAGGAGCAACTGTGCGAGGAAGCAGCCGATCTTTTTTTTCATTTACTGGTGCTATTAAGGGCTAGCGATCTTTCTTTGAAAGAGGTATTAACTGTTCTTACCGAGCGCGCTAAGGTTTAATACCAGTTTGCTTACTTTTTTAATCTACTGTATAGTTATTCAACCTCGCAATAAACCATGCTAGGATGACGTACTTTTAAATACGTTTAATTACACGCTTCAAGCCTAAAACCTTAAATTATCACTAAGCGACAATATTGTTTAGACACAAGAAAAATAAGGGGAATAATCTTGCGCTTTTTAAGGGATCTCGCCGGTGTTTTTGTCGGAAAAATTGTTCTAAGAGCACAACTCATCCCAATAGGAAAGTTATCTGGATTAAAATATATTTGGGCAAAATTGTTTTATACGCAACAGGGAATTGATAGCCTAAATAGATTGTGGCCAGATTTTGTTGAAAAAAATAATCAAAAAAGAAAAGCCTCTCCCCAAGACAGTGTTGACATAAAAAGGGAGCTCATTCCCAACCGTGAAGGCATTAAATTAGATACCATCGAGATAAGGGCCCATGGCAAACAACCAACAGAATATGTGATTTATGGTTGGGGCAGAAATGACTGCTATGAATTTAATTTGCCCCGCTTAGCCGAAGACGCTTTAAATTTAAATAAGTGCATTATTAGTTTTAACTATAGAGGGGTTGGCCACAGTGAAGGGCAACCTTATCATGAGCGTGATCTGATTAACGATGTTACTTTTCAGGTGCAACGTTTAATTGATAAAGGGGTGAAACCTGCGCAGATAGCCTGTTATGCCCATTCATTGGGTGGTTCTTTAGCCGCAGTTTCATTTCAAAAATTAATTCAAAAACATGTCGATTTAAAAGTATATGCAGATAGACCTTTTGCTAACCTCATCGATGTTTCCACGGCGCTTTATTTTAAAAGAAGAAATGGCCGAAGAAGAATTGTAACAGCGGGAACGCTCACGTTAATGACGATGAGTATGGCCATGCTCGCGATGTTCACTAGTATACCCTTGCTATCTTTAGCACTCGGTGGCGCACTTGGCGCATTAAGTCTCTATGTGCCGCCTATTTTTTGGTTATACGATAAAGCGGTAGGTTGGTTATTAGAGACAGCCATGATCAAAATCATGCGATATGGCGGATGGGAAGTAAAAGCAGCAGAGGCTTACGATAAGATCCCACATAAAAATAAAAGCCATACGGTTATTAGGGCACCTCAAAAGCCTAAAAAGGCTACCAGAAGTAAATCTGTGCATTTAGGCCATCGAAAATTGCAAGAGCCAAGTAAAGATCAGGTGATTTTGCATGATGATGCAATGCACTCTCAGCTTCCACGTTTTAGTCAATCGAAAAAGGCGATAAAAAAAGAGCTAGTTATTGCAAAGAATAAGGGTGATCAAGGACGCATCAAGGAGCTCACAGAAGCTTTATATCACTTGAGTAGTGCTAAAATCACAGGGGGTGGCCATATGTCTCATCCTAAAGAGTTTGTCACGCGTTATAAACATCCTCGGGCACAAACGCATGTCGATGGACAAAGGCGGTTATATGCTTTTTTGGAGCCAGAAGGTAAGCATGATGACCGCATCGCTAAAAAATATAAGACTTTTTCCTAGTTAATATATTGATGCGCTGTCCTTTGGCAGCGTATTATCTACACGTTAATAAACGGGACTTATTTACAAAACTACCTTCTAATGGAATAGTTTTATAGCTTTCTTTGCGGTAACCTTTCTGATAATGAGGATTAGGCAATGGCGTCTGCTGAAACTAAAATCTACGTCGAACAAGTGCGCGTATTCATTAGAAATTTTAAAGAATTTATAGATCAACGTTTAATCCATGATAAGAGCAAAAAACAAAGTGCTGAATTGATAGGTATTTCAGCAGAGCTTGTGAGCCAAAACCTCAGAAGAAAATTGTTAAAATTGGATGAAATTTGTTCAAGGCTACCTAAAAGCGTAGAAATCTGGGGAGTAAGCAATATTTGGTCGGGTAACTCGCAAAAAGTGCGACTTACTGATCGCGATATTGAGATCCTCAACATAGCCAAACGACAGGCAACACGCTATATGACATTAGCGAAAGAGGCTTTAGACGAATTTCTTAAAATAGCGAAAAGCCGACAGTATGCTGTACAAAAACAAGAGGGACATTTGGCAGCATTAACCAGCCTTGAAGTAAGCGCCGAATTCCTTTTGCAGACGGGCGCAGATTTAGCGGGCCATGAAAAACCGACAGGTTCGCCAAGAAAGAACGAGCCAACAAAAGAAGCCGACTTACCCAAAACTTGGATCCCTAAGTCCTTACGTCTTGAGAATGTGTTACTTCGTGTTAAATATACATGTGAAGGGCTATTTAAAAAATCCGCCACTAAACATGATGATGCTAAAGCACAGATATCTAAAGAAGCTAAACAAGATCTGGTAGCAATAGCAGATGAATCGAGACACCTGTTAGCGCTTAACGCCAGATTATCAGCTACCACCACAAGGATGTTGCAAGGTAGGACAGATTACACTCAACAACCATCGGCACAAATGGTAATTTCATTTGCACGTTATATGGAGAGAAGAAATCCAAACGATATTAATAAAGAGGATGTATTAAATAACATTAAAACGCCTAGAAGGACCTGTTAATGCTTCAAAACAAGCAACAAGAAATTGAATTTTTTGATAATCTTGGCTCTTCTCAAGAATATAATGTTTTTACTGATGAAGCGAATCAAAAAATAATCAATACGGTTGTGCTAAACTTGAGCGTTTCACCGCCTTCACAGATAATTGATTTAGGGTGCGGTTCGGGGGTTTTTACCCAATTATTACAACAACGTGGATTTGATTGTGTTGGAATAGATCTCAGCAAAAAACTATTACAAATAGGGAAAAAGCAAATAAAGGAAGTCAATTTTTTGCAAGCCGACGTAGAAGCGTTGCCTTTTTTAGATAATAGCGTGGATGCTATCATGTTAAGTTGCTTGCTGCATCACCTACCAACGCCCAACCACTGCGCTAAGGAAGTATTTCGGGTTTTAAAGCCAGGTGGTAAATTTGTTGCTTTTGATCCTAATCGTTTAAATCCGTTTATGTATTTATACCGAGATCGCTCTTCCCCTTTTTATAGTTCAAAAGGGGTAACGCCAAATGAGCGCCCGGTATTACCACAAGTGCTAAGAAACGTTTTTACACAGGCAGGGTTTGCAGTTAAGTCAGAATATATAGATGGTTTAACCTATCGTTATGTGGCTTCTAGCACTGCAAAGGGGTTGTTACCCATATATAACCTGTTCGAGCGTTTTTTCTTTAAACCAAGTTTTTTAAGTTACTTTCGCTCATTTGTCTTTACGGTGGGCCAAAAACCAAAATAAGTCAGGGAAGATGAAAAAATTTAATCTCGGGATAGGGATATTTCTCCTAGGTTCTGCCAGCGGACTCTTGCTTCTTTTGCTTCGCGCCATGCAAGTTATTTCCTTTAATGAAGCACATCATGTTGTTACCAGTGGCTTTGAAGAAGAATCTTTATTTGCCATGTGGAAGGTATTACACAATTTACCTATTTATACCGATCCGCATCAAATTCCATTTAGCGCTTCTTATTTTAATTGGCTATTTTATGGGATCTATGGCTCACTTATTACCTTGGTCATGAATACCTTTGGCTTAGAGGATGTATGGTTACCAACAGTGGGGCGATCTATTACCTTGCTGATTGTCCTCATGGGGTTTTTGGTCAATTATCGTTTGTTGGTTTCACCTAGAATTAATGCACAACCACTGTCGTGCGCTATTGGGGCATCGCTCAGTGCTTTGTTGTGGTTTTCACCCTTGATAGGATTTTGGGCAATGACAGTGCGCCCGGATGTGGTGGCGCTGTTATTTGATGTAAGCGCAATATTCTTTTTGCTGCGATACCCTCGCCATAGCCTAAAGGGAATAGTCCTAGCCAGTATTTGTTGCTACCTTTCTTGGGCATGCAAGCAAGTGAATATCGTGATGCCAGCAACCATAGGGTTGTTTTTACTCTATGAGAAAAGATACCGGGCGTTTATCTGGTTTAGCGTGCTACTTGGGCTTGGTTATGGCATAACCTTATTATTAGCTAACTACAATTTGCTCAAAACCATCTTTTTTATTAATACCGCCATCCCGATTTCTATGGATGTTTTTTGGGGAAATTTTACCAATTTCATTAAAAAATCGCTTCCCGCTGTTACTCTCTTGGGGCTTGTTTTTTTCCAAGGGATGTACCATAAAAAGGTGCGAAATGGCCTTAGCGAAAACGACATGTTTAAACTAGGGTGCTGCGGTTTGTTGGCATGGGCCGTTATCTTATTACCTTTTAGCAGCAAAGTGGGCAGCGCTGATAATTATCACTTTATCGCCTTATTTTTTATCACGCTTTTAGCAGCTGGCATCATTAAACAGTTGTTAGAACAGAATGCTAATCTTACTAAACCTACTGGGGTTGCTGGAATTCTTTTTGTGTTATCGGTAGGGTACTGCCTTTCACAAGGCACACTCTCTCGCATACATAACCAGCATGTGGAAAATATCGCCTTAAAACAATGCTTGGAGAAACTTGAGCAACCTATTTTTGTGTTAAATCATTATGGGGCGCTCCCGTGGATGAACCCCAGCCCCATTTCATTTGTGTTGGCGTACAATTATTGGAGTGATCGCATTAATAATAGGCCTTTTGAACACAATGGTGTTGGAGGCTTAATTAAGCAAGGCTACTTCAAGACATTGGTAATACCAAAAGACTATACGGTGAGCTTTGATGGGGCTTCTTTGAGCCACTATCACCAAAGTCAAGTCTGTACTCATTTTGCTGTAATGTCTAAAAAGGAAAATGCATGAATACCATCCTGATAACGGGAGGCGCAGGTTTTGTTGGATCATCCTTAGCCGTTTTATTCAAAAAGTTTTACGAAAATATCAATGTTATTTGTTTAGATAATTTAAGCCGCAGAGGGAGCGAATTAAATATCGACAGGCTCAAAGAGCTTGGCATTAACTTTGTGCATGGTGATGTGCGAAATAAAGAAGACTTAGCCAAGTTACCAGCAGTAGACTGGCTAATTGAATGTTCCGCTGAACCAAGTGTGCATGCAGGTTTTGGTGAATCGCCCAGCTATTTAATAAATACTAATTTAAACGGGCTTATCAATTGTTTAGAGTTTTTACGTCAAACGGGTGGCAAATTAGCCTTTTTATCAACCAGTAGGGTATACCCCATTAAACGTTTACGCGAGATCCCATTAAAGAATGAGGAAAACCGTTTTATCACCCAAAGCTGCAAAATACCCGGATTAAGCGAAAAAGGTATTTCAGAAAATTTTACGCTAGAAGGAAGCCGCTCTTTATATGGCACCACCAAACTTTGTGGCGAATTAATTATTCAAGAATACTGTCAAATGTATAACTTGCACGCCGTTATCAACCGTTGCGGCGTATTGGCAGGCCCTTGGCAAATGGGTAAAGTCGATCAAGGCTTTATCGCTCTGTGGGTAGCCATGCATTATTTTGAGGGTAATTTGAATTACCTGGGCTTTGGTGGAAAGGGCTTGCAAGTAAGAGACGTGCTTCATGTACAAGATTTATTTCACTTATTGCAATTTCAAATGCAAGATGAAAAAGCCCAAGATGGGCAGGTTTATAATGTTGGGGGTGGCACTAAAAATAGTGTGTCATTACGTGAATTAACCACCATTGTAAAGCAAATTACAGCTAAAAAATGCCATATAGGGGCGGTTAACGAAACGAAGGATGCTGATATTCCCTATTACATTTCAGATAATAGTAAAATCATGCAACGCCTGCCGTGGCAGCCCCAAGTCAGTGTTGAAAATATTGTAGAAGAAGTTTTTCAGTGGATTCGTAAATACGAAACCAAACTGAGGCCAATTTTTCAAGTATAATAAAGAAGGATAGCAAGGTGAGCGTCGCGATTATTACAGGTTCAGCTGGGTTAATTGGCTCAGAAGCAGTTAAGTTTTTTGCTGCAAAGGGAATGGAGGTTGTTGGAATTGACAACAACCTGCGAAAAGAATTTTTTGGGAATGATGCTTGCACGCAATGGAACTTATCGTTATTGCAACAAAGTGTTAAAAACTACACGCATTTTTCATGTGACATTAGAAACATGACTACATTGGAAACTATATTCAAACAATATAGTAAATCCATTTCGGTTATTATTCACTGTGCTGCGCAGCCCTCACATGATTGGGCCGCATTGCATCCACATACCGATTTTACCGTTAACGCGAATGGCACGCTGAACTTATTAGAGCTTACTCGGCAATATGCAAAAGATGCCACCTTTATATTTTTAAGTACCAATAAAGTGTATGGAGATACACCAAATTATTTACCCTTAGAAGAGTTAGAAAAACGATGGGAAATTGCACCCGCTCATCCTTACCATGGCTTTGGCATAGACGAATATATGTCTATTGATCACGCCAAACACAGTTTATTTGGTGTTTCTAAAGCAGCAGCAGATTTAATGGTACAAGAATATGGCCGCTATTTCGGCATGAAAACCGCCTGTTTTCGTGGAGGGTGCTTAACCGGGCCTGCACATTCGGGAACAAAACTACATGGATTTTTATCGTATTTAATGAAGTGTGCTATGTCGCATACGCCTTATACTGTTTATGGCTACAAAGGCAAACAAGTGCGCGATAACATTCATAGTTATGATCTCGTTAATGCCTTATGGCATTTTTATCAAGCTCCGAAAGTTGGAGCCGTTTATAATATGGGCGGTGGGCCACAAAATAACTGCTCTATGCTTGAGGCCATTTCGCTGTGTGAAACTATCAGCCAAGAAGAAATGATCTGGCACTATGATGAAAACAATCGCATTGGCGATCACATCTGGTGGGTGAGTGATGTGAGAAAATTTAAACAAGATTTCCCCGGATGGGACTTTAAATACGATATCACTAAAACGCTCGTTGAAATTCATAGTGCCATCAAAGAGCAAGTGGAAACGTATGAGCATGCATGACTCACAGCAGCACTGGTTAGAAAAAGGCGTTAAAGGATTATTTTCCGTTGTGATCCCCGCTTTTAATGAAGCAAAAAATTTAAAAGCCACTTTACCGCCGTTGATTGAGGCTTTACAACAGGCCAACATTCACCATGAAATTGTGGTGGTAAATGACAACAGCCAAGACAATACAAAAGCGGTATTGGATGAACTTAAAAAAACATATCCCAGCATTCGCATGGTAAATAATTCACCCCCCAATGGTTTTGGCTTGGCAGTACGCTGTGGCTTGCAAGCTTTTATGGGGGATGCGGTGGTGATTGTGATGGCCGATGGTTCTGATTCGCCACAGGATGTGATTGCTTTTTATCATAAACTGCAAGAAGGGTATGATTGCGTTTTTGGTTCACGATTTATAGCAGGTGGTAAAACTGTCGATTACCCCTTTCATAAAATGATCTTAAATCGACTCGCCAATACCTTTATTCGTGTTTTGTTTCAAATCCGTTATAACGATACCACCAATGCCTTTAAGTGTTATCGGCGCCATGTTATTGCAGGGCTTAATCCCTTATTAGCCCATCACTTTAATTTAACCGTAGAGCTCCCCTTAAAATCCATTATCCGAGGGTATCGTTATGCCGTTGTGCCAAATGCTTGGTACAACCGAAAAGAAGGGGTATCTAAATTAAAGATCAGGGAAATGGGCAGCCGTTACTTGTTTATTGTTTTGTATTGTTTAATCGAAAGGTTGTTTTCCAGAGGCGACTATAAAATAGCCACTGCCGCAAAGATCTAGGTAAAAAATCAGCTCAAAGGGCCACAGCGCGATGTTGGGCCCTTTTCTCTTGATATTCTTGGATGTTCGACTTACCCTTAAATTGTGATCCCTCATTTGAAAGTGAATTATGGTAGCGCGATTAAAAACCAATTTATTGATTATATTGCCCATTTTGTCGCTCATGCCGCTGGTGGCACAGGCTGCTTTAGCGGGTGTTGATTATGCAGCTACCCCGGGCAAGCCATCGGCGCAAGGTGGATTAACGGCGCCCACCGCAAGTGAAATAGCCGCAGCCACGCAAGGCTCAGGTGGAAGTGCCGCATCTTCATCGACAGGTACACCGACACAAAAAAGCAATACCAGCTCCGTGAGCCACATATTACATCCGGCACCTAAAGACGCCAAAAAAGTGAAATTTCCCGAACCCATGGAAGTCGAAGATCTAGATACCAAGATCATGGATAACAGTATTCTTGCCTATCCAGGCCGTTGCCCGTGCCCCTACAGTGAAAATGCCGATGGTTATGAATGCGGCGTAGAGGCCGCTTATTACAAACCAGGTGGATTCAGAATATATTGCTATCCGGAAGATGTTAGGGGGCAGCTCCACATCTTTTACCGCAAAACGCACTAACTCTTCCTACTTTGAATTTATACTGCGTTGGCTGCGTGCTTTCACCCCCGTCATGTACTGAGATGTACACTCCGGGGGCTTCAAGCACTTGCCGCCTTGTCTAAATTCAAATTAGGAAGAGTTCAGTTATTTTGAATTTATGCTGCGTTGTTGAATTTCTGATGGGCGGATACGCGATCCGCCCCTACGATAAGACTATTGAAATATCTAAATCGTTAAATTATTCATTCCCTTGGTAATCCCAAGTTCATCTTCCACCTGTTTTAGCATTTCTGTTAAATGTGATGCGTCCTTCTTGGCTTTTTCTTTCAGTTTCGGATCTTCTACTATTTTTTTAGCACACAAATACGCGAGGGAAAATTCTCTTTGATTAAGCGTTTCACTTGGCTCACCAAACCGTTGCGCCAATTGGGAGGGACGCTCCCCTTGATCGTTCAATAGCCTAGGATTCGCGCCTTTGTCTATAAATTCACCCACTAACGTTGATTTAGGATCGGCGGTAACCTGCGAGTGCAGCGGTAAATGGCCATCCAAGCCAGGAGAATTTAATAATTCTTTAACGTAGCAGTACGTTAAAAAATAATCTAAAAATGCTTTGCGTTGAAAAATAGTGGCCAAATGCAAAGGGGTGTCGTCTTGACTATCTTTCACAAAGAGTAACGCATTGTTGGTCTCTTGTAGCCCATAAATGCCTACCTCAACATGATCGTTAATAACTGCCAAATGAAGCATATTAGCGCCATTTTTCGTTGTTGCTTTAAGATTGCAACCCCGCAGGTGGAGCGCTTTTAAGATATCAAGATGTCCGGCTTTTGCGGCCTCATGCAACGCTGTCCACCCAAGGCTATTCGCCATATCCACAGCATGGCCTTTTTCGAGCAGGGCTGTTACCACCGCTGTTAACCCAAAGGCAGCCGACAGGTGTAGGGCACTCACTCTTTTAACCGATTCTCCCTTAGGGCCCCGCCCCGCAATCGTCCTATTCATAAAAGCGCCTTGCTCAATACAAGCAAGGGCTGTGGCGGTTTCTTTTTTTAAAATTGCGGCAAATAAGGCTTCGGTTAATTCTTCTGACATATGGGCGCTTCCGTTTATCGGTAATGCTGGTCATTTTATCGGATAAAAATAAAAAGTAAAGGTAGAAGACCAAATTAAATCCCCCTCCCGTTGCCAGATGGCAAGAAAAGTCAGATAAAGAACATTGTGAGTAAATATTCACTTATGTAAAATTACAATGAGAATAGCAATAAATAAGGTTGATGTACACGGGAACTAATTCCCCAAAAATTAACTCGAAACAGTTGTTGCGAATGTATAGTAAGTGAAGGTGGTAAAATGGAAGAAGGTCCAGTAGCGATAGCGAGAATAGAAGCAGCGCTAAAAGAGAACAAAAGCACGGCACAAGAGGATGTTTTAAGCATCCTTCAACTCTTTCCAATGGAACGACAAAAACCGTTCATAAACAAAGCGCTTCTCGCGCATGCTTTGAAGTACCGTTGGGAGAACCTCTTAGAATATATAAATAGGCATTTTGCCAATGATAGGAAAATACAACAAAAGCTCGCAGAAGTTAAAGCTACCGCCTTGCATGTCCCCATAGACATTGTCGAATATGAATTTGAAACACCTATTCCCGAGGACGTAAATGCATTTGCACAAAAGCATAGATTTATTAGGGAAGGGGAAGTGTTTGATTTTAGGTTTCATCAAAATGAAATGGGTGAATCCCTATTTTTTAAAGCAATAGCAGAAAATAATTTCACGGTTGCCAAATGGCTTGATGATAATTGGCCAAAAGCCACCAGACGGGCGTTGCTGGAACAAGACGAGGACTTTGCACTACAACTTAAATATTGGTGTTTTGAACAATATCAACAAGAAATAATGAGTTTACTCAAAGAACACCACGTTGATGTAGATATTCTCTCTACTATTCAAGATAAAAAACTTGAAGCTATTTTAGTTGCAGCTTTAAATAGTGATAAAGAAGCAGATAACTTTGCAGCCCGTGGGCTTATGATGTTAGGTGTGCGATTACCGCGAATTTATAAATTAACCGAAGCCGGATTGAGAAAAAATAATGAATACACCACCGAGATTGGCGCCCTGATCAATAATCTTATTGAAGAAAATAACACAAGAAAAGTGCAATACCAGATTGAAGATGTACTCACTAAAAATGAAAGGCAAGCAACTACATTAATTCAATTATGTGATTCATTAGCAAGTAAATCTCCGAATGAAACACCCATCCCTTCCCCTCCTGTTAATAGCCTCGCCTTTCAAGGGGGTGGCCCAAGGGGAGCTTGTTATAACGGTGTTAGTGAGGCATTAGAACAATTAAAGGTTAGTCAAAATGTGCGCTATGTTGCAGGCAGCTCTGCTGGCGCTATCACGGCCCTAGGCTTTGCTTTAGGACTTGATGCAAAGCAATTTGCAACCCTTTCCGGTAAGCTCGATTTTCAGGATTTACTTGATAAAGGGGGCAGTTACGTTGGCGCTTTATGGTACAACCACATTTATTCGGGGCAAAACTTCCATGACTGGGCAAGCATGCTCTGTTTAGCCGTGCTTGGCTCACCTGACGCTACATTTGGAGATCTACATCAAGCCATTACCGAACCTTCTCATCCCTATTATAATCCCTCACTAAAAGAGTTAATTATTACAGGGACACAATTGCTTAAAGATGGTACCTCGCAAACCATAGCGTTTAGTAGTTTAGATCCCGCTACAAGCGAGGTAAAAATTGCCGATGCCGTGCGCGCGTCGATGTCTATTCCAGGGGTATATCAACCTTGGGAAGTTATTGATATAAATGAAAAAAACTGGGGAACCTTTGTTGATGGCGGCGTGTTAAATAATTTTCCTATTAACTTGTTAGACGACCCTGAATTAACACAAACTCACTTAGGCATTAAGTACAATTTAGCGCCAAAAAAGGGTAAATTAGGTCCCGCTCAGGTAAACCCTTGTAGTTTCGGGTTTACGTTTGCTGATACTTTAAGCAATCTTAAACCAAAAATCACACCCCTAACACCGCATTTATTGGAACAAGTTAAAAAAGATAGCGTACAGCTTGTGGATGATAGCGAGGTTGCACCATTAGCCTATAAAGATGTTGGGGTGATGAAAGTTGCAGCTCAAATTTTTAATGCTTTCCAGGGGCAACGTAACCCAGAAAACCTTGCTGAAAAGTGTGAGCATCACCAAGGCAATGTGGTACAGATGTTTCCTGAAGGCATAGGGTTAATGGATTTTAACGCCCCTAAAGAGCAAATTGACCGAGCAGCGAAAACAGCAAAAGAATCCACGCTCTTAACATTCCAGAAAAAATCACTATCAAGCCAACATGAAGGTAAATCTAAGATTAAACAACTTTCACTAGAAGAATATCTTATGCTTTTTTTACAAGAAGCAAGTAAATATCAATCAAAAGAACTGGAACAAATTTATAAATCTAAAGAAATGCTTAATAATGTAACCTTGCAATTTATTGCTAAACAGATTAAAGCAGCTTTGGAAAAAAGACCAAAAAATGTGAGCGAGGAAGATTATTTAGCGCTTAAAATAGCTGAGTGTCAGAAATTATTGAGACAAAGACATGCACTCATTGAGCGTGCAAATAAAAGAATTGATACGGTCATGGACGACCAAAGCTATCTTAACGTGGTTGGTCAAGAAATTAGAAACGCTGAAACAACAACCGATAAATTTAAAACGCTAATCGATGGGCAATTAACCAGGGTGATTGAACTTTGCGCTATACAAAGCAACTACCATGAAAACGCAAATTTGCTCCAACTAGCTGCATCAAGTGGAAATTATGACGCACTTGATTATATGTTAAAGAAAATTAAAGCAGCTTACCAGCACCGTCAAGAGCAAAAGAAAGCAACCAATCCAGGAGAGGCGTTTTCAGATATACTCAACCACGTAAATGGTGGGGTATTGGCTGCGTTAGTTAGGGCTAATATACCGCCAACAAATAAAATGTTATGTTTGCAAAGGCTAAAAGAGCACGCTGAGCTTGATACTGTTGCTGTCAATCATGCTGGTTTAACGCCTTTACACTTGGCTGCTAAACACAATCAACCAGAGGTGTTTTTGGAGCTAATGGCGTTGGTTGGCGACAAATATTTTTACCAAAAAACATTTCAAACATCCCCCATAGAAGGCCATGACCTTAAAGATAAAGAAACCCTTTTCGAATATATATTGCGTGAGTGCTCACTTGAGTTTATTAATAAAATTATGTGCGACGTCTCAATAGCACAAGAAAAGTTATTTTATTCTAAACACCCAGTTAATAATCAATTTACCATGGAACAATTGTTTGCCAACTATTGTAAAGAAAAGGGAGATGCCTGGGATGGATTTTATAAGGCTTATTGGGGTGGTGCAGATGCGAACAAAAAACATTTTATGGTTTGTCAAAAAGGATTTGATGAAAGAGCAAAAATTTTAGCCTCAAAACACGAAGAAATAGTTAAAGAAAAACAAAGAAAAGACGCTTTGTATGCAAACTTTAATAAACTATTTGGCGTTGATTTGGCCAATAGTTTTGATAAGCACATAGTGCATAAAAATATTAATATGAAAGTACTAGAAGAAATAAGCGCTCAAGATTTACTTGAAATGATGAGTTTAAGTTTACAAGAAGAAAGTGATGCTAATGGCCTTAATATATTATGTTACGCTTGCAAAATGGGGCAATTTGAAGCGGTGGATAAGATTATTGAAAAACTAGAAAAAGCGAATTTGAAAGGGGGCATATTACCGCTTTTAACCGCCAAATCAAGAGAGTACGCTCCGCTTATGTGGGCGATTGCTCATTTTGATAAGCACCCAGACAATGCACTTAAAATTATTAATTTATTAATGGATAAAGCCGTTATAGGTGATTATATCCACCAAGCAGGTTCATCGGCGGATCCTTGTGCAATAACTTTTTGCGCTAAATTAGGCCACCATGCCGCCGTAGAAACCTTGTTTGGCAAAATTGTAACAAGAAGAACACAAGATGGCGATGGCAGAACATTACTGCACTATTTAGCGATGAACCCAAATACCACTCCGGAGCTTTTTCATAAAGTCATGGTAGGTTCCCCCGCTAATTGGGTTTATCGTTTTCACGAATTGGGCCTTGTCGACCAATATGGTAAAACGCCTTTGCATTACCTTATTGATAACAATCGGCAAGATATTTTAGAGTATATTTTAACAGCAAATATCCAACGCAGAGGGTACTCGGGAATTTCTTATGAAGAAGCAATGACACTTGATGAAGCCTTTGATTTTTCTACACAAAAAGACTCAAAAGCCAAACCTTTTGCTCATCATTTGAAATTACTAGAATACGCTGCAGTAGTGAATCCTGATCTTGCAAAATTTATAGCATTAAAAATCAAAAATGGCCTAGACTTATTACAAAAGGCCAAAGAACGTAAAGTTGAGTTATTGGATAAAAGCGAAATCAACGCTGAGCCAATTTTCACAGAAGAGAAAAAGCCAAGAAGAGGACACTTGTCAGCGTATGATTTAAATCGAAGTGAAGAAGGGAAAAAGGATAAACCTGCGGAAAAAGGAGATGATGAGAAAGAAAAGAAACGTAATAAGTTGGGAGGAAAATACTAAATACATACTCGATCTACAAGGAAAACCTAAAACATAAACGCGATATCTAAATGTGTAACTATATCCAGCA
>CAZHSJ010000043.1:0-15956 GCA_964535225.1 Uncultured Candidatus Berkiella sp.
TTTTAAAGCAAAACGCACTTGCTCGCATTCAAGAAAATGCGCGCGTGATTTCTGTGTTGCTTGGGGATGCCATCGCCAGTAGTGGCAGTTTGGGTTGTCATGCGTTTACGGAAGGTAATGTTATTACCATTTCTGACGACATTCCTTCGCGTGATTTCTATTTAATACCTCGTTCTCGTGTGTTTGGTAGCAAGGCTCAGGAATTGTTTAATAATCCTTTGGTGTCAGATTTAGCAAGAAAGCGTCTTAAGACTAATAGCGATGTATTTATCCTTAAAACCATGTTATCGCCTTATCCTATACAAAATATTGTGCCAGAGCAAAACAGCATCGTGATATCTCATCAAGAAAATATAAAGCCTGGCCAAATAATGGTTTTGTCTGACTGTCAAAAAAGCCTCATCACCAAAGTTGCAAATCTGCAACATCAAAAGGGAAAAACAATCATCACTATTTCCTCTCCCTTATCGCATTTAAATATTCCGCCTTTTGATAAAAGCGCCATGATAGGGAATTTATCTTCTTCACTATATTACATTGGTGATACCGGTAGAGTTAATTCACATGGCAGTAAGGTAGAGGCCTTGTATGTCACAGATCTCAATGGCAGAACTTTGGAGCTTGTTGAAGGGGTGGAGCAGATGAAGGTGGAGTATGGTTTTTTTCATGAAGGAAGTCTTCGCTATGTTAGTGCTGAAAGGGTAGAAAATTGGCATGCTATTGTTAAATTGAAAGTGTCGCTGTTACTCACATCTATAGAAGATGTTCTGGTTTTTTCAAGCCAAGCAGCAAAAATATCTTCAAAAATGGATAATTTATTAAGGATGTGGTGGCATTATGAGTGGGCAATTGAGGCAAATGCCTAGCCCTAAATTTTCTCAAGGTGGCATTTTAATTATGGTGCTTATTTTTTGCATGATCACAGCTATTATCGCCCATAGTGCAATTGAGATGGGGATCTTACAGCTTAAAATGGTCAGCAATTTTAAAACGCATCAGGAACTCGTTCACGAAGCGCAGGATGAATTACATAAACTTGAGGCTCGTTTAAGCACAATTGATAATTTTGTGAGCAAAGAGATTTCCTTCCTACAATTTGTGCCTGATTCCTTAGCGTTTGGTGAAATGAAGGGCGTCAATTATTATTCTGTTTCTATCCATAAGGAGTTGCACGACGCACAAGTACAATTAAAGTCAACTTTTTGTGTAAGAAAAATAATAGAAAAAGCAGGGGATGAGTTACCTCAAGAAATGAAGCAATATTTGGCGTCGCAATTAAAAGATAAGCTTATTGTTGACAGCAAGGCAATTCAAACCCATGCAACAGGAAATATATTGCTTGTCGCTTATTCGTCAATTGAAAATCATAACACGCAAATAGCCTTTATTCGTTTCCCCAGTGAAGAAGTTTTACATGTTTTTAGTATTGATGGAAAATTAACTTCGAAGTTGTTAGTTGTCGATACCAAGGCTAATCATAGGGCAGATCTTATTTTCATTGGAAATGAATCTGGAGATCTGCTAAAAATTGATATAAGCGCCCCTTTTGTTGATGATTGGCATATTACCCGTTTTAATCAGGTTGTGGAGGGTGCAATGATTGGCACACCACTTGTGGGGCTTCACCCACAGGGGAAGGGGCTTTTACTTTATTGCCTTGTGGCACAACCTAACCACCAAAACACCATTGCGGTGCTTGAACAAAACGCACAAGGCATAAAAACATTTTATACTTTAACACAAGCTTATTATTCACAACCCTTATTGTGGCAAGGTTATTTATTAGCCCCTATTGATCACGCACAGCTTGCGGTAGTTGATGCTTTTTCAGGCAAGATTTTGCAAAGGTATGCACTTCAAGAAAGCCCTGAAAATATACCTTTAACACCCATTAGTGTCATTAGCAAACAACCTATTGATAATAAACCAACTGTTTTAGTTAGCACAAAAGACGCCGCACTATTTAGTGCGGCGCCCCTACTATCTAAGCGATTGGGAAGAAAAACGTGGAAAGTGGTGTATCTTTAATTGAAACCGGGCCTAGCGCTGAGGCTAAAAACTTCTACCATAGTCTCTTTAGCTTCGCAAAACGTGGCATATCGTTTCTTCTGTTCTGCTGTAAGATTTTCAATCATCTTTTGCTTTGCAAAGTAGCTTGGGGTGCTTCTAATGAGTGCAAAAAGTTCTTTATCTGCATCAGCGGGAAGTTGAAGAGGTACAGGTTGATTTTGGTTATAAGGGCCATTTGCTGCCATGAGTAATACTACCTATTGGATTATAAGGTGAGTATACTACCATAGCAAACGACCGTTGTTAAGTTTAAGTGCTAAGCTTCAACTTCCTCTTGAACCTTCATTTTGTCGCTAAAATCCACCGTTCTAAAGGCATCTGGCTGAGTGATTTCATTGGTTTGCAGGGCTTGGAAAATACGTAAAAATTCCAAGGTCACTTTATGGTTTCTTGCAAAATGAATCATGGGCAAGGTGGCATCGTGTGATTCTTTGATCTTGATGGAGGAGGTGAGGAAGGTTGAAATAATGGGCAACCCTTCATTAGACAATTCTTCAACCAAGCGCTTGGGTAAGGCGGCACTAGGTTGAAATTGGTTAACAATAACGCCTTCTACGCGCAACTTTGCATTATATTTTTCCCGAATATCGGTTACCCCTCTAAAAAGGTGGTAAATGGCATTACGTGAGAAAAGATCGCAATCAAAAGGAATAAGGCAAGTATCCGTTGCTATTAGGGCTGATTGCGTAAAATAATTCATGGCTGGCGGGGTATCGATAAAAATATTATCAAAGTGATCTAGTTTATCGAACAGGCTACGCAGTTTATAAATTTTATGGCGGTTTTCGAGCTTGTTTAATAGGGGCTCTAAACTGGGTGAAGCAGGGAGAATGTGCAGGTTTTTAAAAGAGGTGGCGTGTACGTACTGATTGGCATGACTGGCCATAAACTTAAAGTTCAGTACATCCTCAAAGTAATTCGCCACGGTGGGTAAAAAATTATGTGCATTATGCCCAAGGAGGTATTGGGTTGAATTGGATTGGGGATCTAAGTCCACAACCAGGGTTTTTAGACCTTTATCCGCGCTAATGGCAGCCAGATTGCAGGTGATGGTCGATTTACCGACGCCACCTTTTTGGTTAAATATGACCCTGCGCATAGTGCCTCCCTGCAATAGTCCATTAACTTACTAAAAAGAATTGATATTCATGCCCAATAGGTTATGATGCCACACTCATTGACATACACAAAGCAGTGGTCAATTTTGTCCGTGCAGAAAGAGGCGCCGCTTAAGGCTCAAAACTTAAAGCATAGGCGGGACTTAGTCACTTAAATAATGATATACTTTTGGCACACATCCGTGTAGGCACTAAGAAATGGCAGAGATTGATAAATTTACGAGTACAATACCGCTCACCGTTAAGCGGATCCCCCTAGAAACTGTTGTTATTCATTTTGCGGGAGATTCAGGGGATGGCATGCAGTTGGCTGGGATGCAATTTACCCAATCCTGTGCCTCTTTAGGGAACGATATTCGCACTTTCCCAGATTTTCCTGCTGAAATTAGGGCCCCCCAAGGTACTTTACCTGGTGTTTCCGGCTTTCAGCTTAGCTTTTCACAAAAGCATATTCATACCCCTGGCGATAACTATGATGTGCTGGTTGCGATGAATCCTGCGGCGCTTAAGGTAACGCAAAACACCCTGAAAAAGGGTGGGATCCTGATTATTGATGAAGATAAATTTAACGATAAAGAATATAAAAAAGCGGGCATCACCGAAGATCTCTTAGCCTCGCCGATGTTAAGTCAGTTTCGCATTATTCGTTTACCGATGACCTCGCTTACGTTAAAAGCATTAGAGGAAATCGACATTTCTCGCTCTAGCGCACGAAAATGTAAAAATATGTTTGCCCTTGGCGTGGTGTATTGGTTGTATCACCGTGAATTAGAAGATACCAAAGCGTGGATCAATGAACGTTTTAAAGATCAACCTGACATCGCCAATGCCAATATCACGTCACTGCGTGCAGGTTATCATTTTGCTATTACTGCAGAATTATTTGCTGAGCATTACACCGTAAAAGCCGCGAAGTTACCTAAGGGCGAGTATCGACAAATTACGGGTAACCAGGCGCTTGCCTGGGGATGTATTGCCACCGCGCATCAAGCGGGTAAACCGTTGGTGGTGAGTGGGTATCCCATTACACCGGCATCGGATATATTGCATTTGCTGGCCAAGTTTAACCATTTTGGTATTAAAACCTTTCAAGCAGAAGATGAAATTGCTGCCATTGGGGCAAGCATTGGTGCAGCCTATGGTGGCGCATTGGCATTAACCACCACCAGTGGCCCAGGCATGGATTTAAAAAGCGAAGCGTTAGGGCTTGCGGTGATGACGGAATTACCCTTGGTGGTCGTTGATGTGCAAAGGGCAGGCCCCTCTACGGGTATGCCAACAAAAGTAGAGCAATCTGATTTGCTCACGGCGATGTTTGGTCGACATGGGGAGTGTCCGGTTCCTGTGGTAGCACCAAGCACACCGGGTGATTGTTTTTATATGGTATTAGAAGCGTTTCGCATAGCGACCAAATACATGACGCCAGTCATTTTATTAAGCGATGCCTATTTAGCAAACAGCGCTGAACCATGGAAAATCCCTGAGATTGAATCGTTGCCCAAATTTAATATTAAATACCATCAAGAAAAAGATGGCTTTTTGCCTTATTCACGCAATGGCCAAACCCTTGCGAGGCCGTGGGCTATTCCAGGGACCCCTGGTTTAGAGCACCGTATAGGTGGTTTAGAAAAACAACATGAAACAGGCAATATCAGTTACGATGCCCAAAATCATGAGCGCATGGTTAACTTAAGAGCGGCTAAAGTTGCTGCGATTGCCAAAGATTTACCTAAAATAGAGATCTTAGGGCCTAAACAAGGCAAAGTATTAGTCATTGGTTGGGGCGGCACTTATGGGGCGATTCGCTCTGCCGTTGAAACTTTGCAAGGGATGCAACATCAAATAAGCGCTGTGCACTTAAAATATCTGTATCCCTTTCAAGCAGATCTTCTCACTATCATGCAATCGTTTGAGCACGTGGTTGTGGTTGAATTAAACAAAGGCCAGCTTTGTCAGCTTATACGCGCCGAATTTCTAATCGATGCTAAAAGTATTTCAAAAGTACAAGGTAAGCCCTTTGGGGTTGATGAATTAATTTCGCGCCTTGCCCCTTTTGTGGAGAGCTAGAATGTCTATTGCTGTTGACTTAAAAGAAGAAGCAGGTGAACCTCTTAAACGAGAATCGTTTGCAAGCGATCAAGAAGTGCGTTGGTGCCCAGGGTGTGGCGATTATGCCATTTTGGCCAGTGTGCAAAAAGTGTTGCCAGAACTTGGTGTAAAAAGAGAAAACACCGTTTTTATTTCTGGCATTGGTTGCTCAAGCCGTTTTCCTTATTACATGAACACTTTTGGTTTTCATACCATTCATGGTCGTGCCCCCACCATTGCAACAGGGCTAAAATTAGCGCGCCCTGAATTATCGGTATGGGTAATAACCGGGGATGGTGATGGATTAAGTATAGGTACTAATCATTTATTGCATTTGATGCGCAGAAATGTGGATGTCACCATTTTATTATTTAACAACCGCATTTATGGTTTAACCAAAGGCCAATATTCTCCCACTTCAGAGAAAGGTAAAAAGACTAAAACCAAACCACAGGGCTCTATCGATCACCCCTTTGATCCGGTGCATTTGGCACTTGCGGCAGGCTGTGGTTTTGTCGCCAGAAGTATCGATGTGGATAGCAAGCATTTACAATGGGTGCTTAAAGAAGCAGCCTTACATAAAGGGACTTCTTTTGTTGAAATTTACCAAAATTGTAATGTGTTTAACGATGGTGCATTCACGTCTATTGCAGACAGAAGTGTCAGAGCCAATAACACCGTCACGTTAGAGCCTGGCAGCCCAGTTGTGTTTGGCCAGCAAAATGAAAAAGGCTTAAGTTTTAACAAGGGCGAATTTGAGATAATTTCAATGGCAGATCAAGATGCACAATCTCGTGTTTATGTGCATCAAAACGAAGACTCCATTGCCATGGCGATAAAATTAAATGAATTGTCTCACCCTGAATTTCCCGTGCCTACGGGTATCTTTAAGGCGATGACAAGACCCATTTATGAGCAGGAAGTAGCAGCGCAAGTGGCGAATGCGCAAGCACAAATGCCGGATGCCCAACTGGAAACGTTGTTACATTCTGGTAAAACTTGGAAGATTTAAAACAGGTCCCCTAAAAATCAGGGATAACGGGTATAAACGGTACAGGTAACTTGATTTCCCTTTTCAGAAAATTCCACTTTATCAAAGCAAATTTCCTTTGCCACCATTAAACCACGACCATGGAAGGTCTTGGTTGAAAGTTTGCTTTCATTATAATCGCGCCAATTAAAGCCACTACCTTGATCGGTAATACACAATGAATAGTAATCAGGGTGGATATCAAGACGAACTTCTACCGATTTATTAAGATGATGATCTTCATTAAGCCGCTTGTTTATTTCACTTTCCCACGCATGAGCTGCTTTGAGTTTTGATTTTAGCTCAAAATCAATATTTAAGTTCCCATGCTCTATGGCATTAAGGAAAAGCTCATTGATGCCAAGTTCAACTCTTTGTTGGCAGGCTTCAGGGTAAAGGCTGGAAAGATAAGCAGCTAATTGCGCGGCCTCTTCCAGCTTCTGAAATCGATAGTGATAGGTTTGAAGCAGATTATTAAACGCAAGCTCAGGATAAGCCTCAAGCGCTAAGGGAGGCCTATTATCACCTGGTGTTAAAGTGCGGATCCAGTTACTTTTAGACATAACCGCTCACAATATATTGTAATCTTTGACAATTATAGACTATTTAAAAACAGGAAGATTTTCACTTGGTGCTATGAGGATTTCTGAGGTATAGGTTTCATCAGTAGGGCAAAAGCGGGTGGGTAACCCAAGCGTTGCCGGTAAATACTCGTAAAGGTCAGAACATTTTTTACATACTCTCGTGTTTCTTTGTAAGGCACGGTCTCAATCCAGATATCTGCGTCTTGCGGCTCCTTGGGTAACCAACGCAGGGTGCGGGTTGGGCCAGCATTATAAGAAGCGGTAGCTAACACTAAGTGATTACGCATCATCTGTTTGAGTTGATGTAAATACGCTGTGCCAAGTTGAATGTTGGTGTTAGGTTTATGTAAGGAATATTCAGAATCATAAGGGACATGATTTTCTTTGGCCAATGTTTTGGCTGTTGAAGGGAGAAGTTGTAACAATCCCCTCGCACCGGCATGTGACACCGCTTCATTAAAAAAAGCACTCTCTTGACGGGCAATGCCGTAAATCCAAGCAGGATCAATATTATGCTTATCTGCATTTTCAATTATTTCTTGTTTGTGCGCTAAGGGAAACCGTAACGGTACATCATCTTTAAATTCCGCCCGTGCCATGGTGAAAATGGCAATATCATGAAAACCCATTTGCTGCGCTATTTTAGCTGAGGCAATAATTTCATCTTCTTGCATTTTATCTAAGGCTCTAAACCACTCAACCCGGCCTACGGCCTCCTTTCCTAACTTATTTAATTCCTTAAAGCGTTTTATGGCCGGAAGATTGTTAACGTAAACCAGAGTGCCTTTCTCTATCGGTGATTCTCGGTGCGCAATAGAAATAGTCTGTCCTAAGCGTAAACTAGAGAGAAAACCATAATAATTTCGCGTGCTGGCAAGTTGTTGATAAATGGGTAAGGCTTGTTCACTTTGGTTGGTTTTTTCTAATGCCCTGGCGTACCAATAACGCCAGTTTTTATCATCTTTAAGTTCTGGGGGTAATTGGTTGATCAAGCTAAGTACTTCGTTCCAGTTTTTTTCTGCTAAGGCCAACCGTATCCGCCATTCTTTGGCGACGCTATCTAACGACTTATCATTTAAAGAGGCAAGGTAGGTTTTAGCCTCTTTATTTTTTTGGTGGCAAAGATACACCCCAATGTCTCGCTCTATCATAGATTGTTGAACTTTAGTAAAGGTGTTGTGGGGTTGATTTTTTTGCCACCATCTAAGGACTTTGACCGGATCTTTTCTACTTAGGCGTTGCAGGCCATAGGTCATGATATCGGCTTTAATTTTATCTGGCGCGTTAAACGAGGCTTGAAATTTTTCACTCAGCACAAGATGGGGATCTTTAACCAACTTTAACCATTGATTGGCTGCGTGCTTTTCTTGTTTATTCATTTTTTTAAGTAAATGCTTACTTAAGTCTTCATTTTTTTGATCAATTGATAATTTAAAACGCTTCCAAATTAGGCTTTGTGTTAACCCCCCCGTTTTTGCCCAAGCAGAAAATAATTTATCGCAACCCTTTCCTTGAGGATAGCCTACTAGCCACAATGCTTTCGCATTTTCCAGATGTTTCTCTTCCTTGGTGACTTCATATTGTGCATAGTGATAGTAGCATTGAAGATCTTCATTCTTGCTAGGTTCATAGTCTTTAAGGTACTGTTCCCACTTTTTAGAATGGGCCAATTTGGTTAACCATAAGGTATTTAAGGCGTTAAGATAAGGAAAGTCAGGAAAGGCTTTTTTGAATGTTTGTATTTTATCATAAGTGGCGCTAGAGGTGCCTGTATGAATTTTTCGCTTCAACTCTTCGTAAATAAGATAAGGGTAAAGGGGGTAGGTTGTTATTTTTTGCGAAAGCTTATCAAAATTTGCATAGTCATGCTTTTTAAACGCATGTTCGGCACGCACATAGATGCTTCGTTGGGCATCTAAATCTAAATCGTCAGGCGGTAAGTCATTGGCAAAGGCTAATGCAGGCAGCCAAAATAGGGCTTTGATAAGAAAAACAAAAATCCATTTTTGCCATGTCATCTTCTAATGCTTCTTATAATGTATCAATTTAAACCATCGTAGGGTGGGCAAAGCGTTAGCATGCCCACCATGAGGGTGTGCACGTTTCACTTTGCACACCCTACATCGTTGTCTAAAAACGAGTCGGGTAGCGCTTAATTTAAGGTAATTGTATGGCAGTAGCAATCTTTGATACGATCTACGCCTTAATTAGTCTAAAAGCTAACAAAGATATGGTGAACTGAATATGATATTGGTAATAGACAATTATGATTCGTTTGTGTTCAACCTATCCCGATATGTTGTGGAGTTAGGTCATGAATCAGTTGTATATCGAAATGATCAATTAACCGTAGAGGATATTGAGGCGCTTGCACCTAGCCATATTATTATCTCTCCTGGCCCTTGTTCGCCCAATGAGGCGGGGATCTCTTTGGCGTTAATAGAAGCGTTTATGTCCAAGATCCCCATTCTTGGTGTGTGTTTGGGGCATCAAGCCATTGCCCAGGCTTGTGGTGGAAAAGTGGTGAGGGCCGAGTTTCCCAAACATGGGAAATCAGAGCAGATTTTTCATGAAGGCAAGGGGGTATTTAGCCAATTGCCCAACCCTTTAACAGTGGCACGCTATCATTCCTTAATTGTGGAAAACCAAAGCCTCCCTGCTTGCTTGAGAGTAACGGCAAGCACCAAGCTTAACGAGATTATGGCCATTGAGCATGTTTCTTATCCTTTAATTGGCGTGCAGTTTCACCCAGAATCTGTCTTAACGGAACATGGACATGAGATGCTGAAAAATTTTTTAAGCTTAGGTTTTTGATTTTATAGTAGGTTTAGTAGGGTTTGGGTCGTCAGCATGTGGCGAAGGTGGAGATGAAGGAGAAGGGGGTTTTTCTGTTTTTTCGCTAAGAGAAGCTTGCTGTTTTTTCTGAAGTTCCCTATTTTCCGTATAGGCTTGTTTTCGGGTGTTATCAACGTCCGTTTTTTGTTCTTGCTTTAGGCCTAATTCTTTATTAAACACCTGTGTCATGGTTGCTGTGTTAAATCCTGCATGACACTGCTGAATATGATCTAACAAAAAGGTCTTAAACTGATTCGGATCCTGCGTTTTAATAGGAATGGTAGCGTTATACTTGGCGTCACGTAACCAAAAACTGCCATTCTCACCTTGAAGCAAAACAATGGCTAAGGGAGCAGATTCATTTAAGGGATTATTCAAGTTAATAATTAATGACTTGGATTCAGATTTTTGTAACGTTGCAAGCACTAAGTCTATAAATATCTCATTCACTTCTCTTTTGGGTAGTTTTTTCTGATCTTTGGTTTGATCTAGCACCACTTGATCAACGGTTATTTCATCTGGATCTTTATTTTGTAGGGCCAACAAAATAGCATTGGTATTATCATGAGCTGGATCATTATCCAAAAGAGCAATAGACTTAACAGCTTGGATCCAAGCAAGTTCAGAACCTGGTTTAAATCTATCGGTGATAAACTCACCTCGAAGAACTTGTTTTAGGGCGAATAATTCATTATCAGGAGAAGAACTGCCTTGCATTCTTTGTTCACGTAATTTTTCTTGCAAAGCCGCATGAGCTTGAATCTGTTTCTCGCGATGTCGTTCAAGTGAATCAGGATCAAGTAAGGCTCTAAGCCAAGGGGGCATGGTAGAAAGTGTATCTGCCCCTTTTTTTGCCATAAAGCGACCCCCTTGCCAAGGCTTTATTTATATCAGTATATACCCTAACTTACTGTTGGTTCAATCAAGGTACTAACATCCTTTAATTCCCCGACGCCTTGTAGGAAATTGGCTATTTATCGGCGGGATTTTTGCTAAAGAACCTTTGCGATTAAATCCTAAATAGAATATGATGCAAAAAAGTAGGTAGTTTCACAGGATATGAAAATGATGAGGAGCGTTATCGTGCAACAAGTGGAACAAGGAACAAATCAACGTATCGCGGTGCAGCAAAAATTATATCAAGCTTATGCCTATGCCGCAGAAGCTTATGTTAAAAAACCTACCATTTCAAATTGGGAAAAAAAAGAAGAGGCGTTCGAAAACTACAACGCCCTGATTCGATTCAAAAGAAATAAAGAAGAAGCCGTCGCTTAATCATTTAGAACACACTTCTACCATCTAAAGGCAAGCTACGCAGGTAAACAACAACCCTGCATAGCTTTGTGTCTTATAGGCTGGTCGTCCTGATAACGCCAACACCAACGCCTTCAATAACAAGTGGTTGCATATTTGAGTTTAAGTAGATAGGAGAATGATCGGAATTCTCTGCTCTTAACTCAATTTGCTCGCCATGACGGAAATATCTTCTAACGACAACCTTATTGTTTACCCGAGCAACGATAATTTTACCGTTTTCGGCATGATCACAACAATGAACTGCAAGGAGATCACCATCTTTGATTCCTGCGCCCATGAGACTTGTTCCCTGTATTTGCAATAAATAATCAGGTTTTGGGCTAAAGAATTCATTTTGGATCCGCATCCTGCCGTCGAAGTTTTTGTCAGCATAAACGGGGCAATCGGCGCTGTGGGTTTTTACAATAGGCAAGCCAATTCCATGTTCTTTCGCTAATTGAATACCACGAGAAGTACCGGGGGCAAGCGTAATTGCTCCTTTACGAGCAAGGGCTTTCAAATGATCCTCAGCAGCATTAACTGAACGAAAACCTAAGGTTTTTGCGATTTCAGCACGTGTTGGAGGAGCACCAGTTTTCTCAATATGATTGCGAATAACTTGGAGGACTTCCGATTGGCGACGAGTAAGATTCATTGATTGAGGAGAGGAACTTGTAGGCATAACTTTGCTTCCCTGTTCAAAGGTACAGAACCAGTATAGCTATCGGATCTAGAGTTCGCCAACTACGCTCACACTACATTTTGAATATAACGAATTTCTAGCATAAATAATAATTTTTCTCCGCCATTTTGCGATTTGCTGTTGTGGTCAGCCTTAAAGCAAAATGGAAAGAGCAAATTCCTATATAAATATTAAGATGAGATCAGCAATTTCGCAAAATTTACTGCATTGCACGAAATTATCCCCAACTCCCTATATAAAATCTCAACCTAATATACTCACATTATATAGTCTTAAGGTATGTATTTCTGTCAAGAGAAAACGACAATCTCTTAAATAATATTCCGACGAATGGGGATTTTAATTAAATTTAATAAGGTTATTTACGGGGTTCGTTTGGTTCAAGTTCTGTGAGTGGGCCAGACCAGTCCTCGGGATGAATTGTTTCATCAGAATAACCCAAATCGTCATGGGCAATTTCATAGGGTCCCGACCAGTCCTCTGGGGCTGGGATCCGTTTTAGGTCGAGCTCATACCACGTTTCTAGGTCAACCTCTTCAATTTCACCGGCAAAATATTGTATTTCCACATAGTCTTCCCGTTCATCTGAGGCAACGACTTCAAAAATATTGTTATATTCCTGGTTTTTGTACCAATCCCCCACGTCTGGGTGCTCGTGATGACGCATTTTATTCTCTCCTTAATCAAAGTGTTAGGGGATCTAACCGGCGCCAACATCAACTAAACAAGATGTTATCTTATTAAGATACCACTTCTATTGCTGTAATGTCATCTAGCTTCCCAATTGGTGTATTTGTACGGAATTATTTCTTTAAAATCAGGGGATTAATAAAAGCCAAGATAATGTGTTGCTTGACATGAAAGGAGGGTGCGAAGTAGTTTAAAGTTCTGTCACATAGGAAGCATAAAAAAGCGCTACGCTTATCTTAGTTTCAATGGAAAGAGTAAACAGGGAGAGAGAATGAGCGGAGCAACCCAATTCCTATGCGGATTTTTAGTTATTTGGGGAATTGCTTATTTTCGTGTGCCAAGATGGCTTTGGGTAATACTGATCCCAGGCCTGTTAATTGGTTTATCCTATTATCACCTTATTAGTTTATCTGCCTGGTTTTTGTGGCCGTTATTTTTTCTCATCGCTATCCCGCTAAATGTTCCCATGCTTCGACGCCGTGCAACAAGCCGACTATTTAACTGGTTCCGACAAGTGCTCCCCCCCATGAGTGACACTGAAAAACAAGCCATTGAAGCGGGTGATGTTTGGTGGGAAAAGGAATTATTTCAAGGTAACCCCCGTTGGCGTAAGCTTTTTAAAATGCCCAAAGCGTCGCTTTCGGGCGAAGAACAAGCTTTTATGGATAATCAGGTTGAAGCACTGTGCGACATGTTGGATGATTGGAAAATTGTTCATGAGCTAAGTGATCTCACCCCCGAAACGTGGAACTATATTAAAACCAATAAATTTTTTGGCATGATTATTCCAAAAAAATTTGGTGGATTAGAATTTTCTCCCTTAGCCCATTCTACGGTTATTACGAGAATTGCAACGCGCAGTGGTAGTGCTGCGGTGACAGTGATGGTGCCTAATTCATTAGGCCCTGCAGAATTATTGTTGCACTATGGTACGCCTGATCAACAACAGTACTACTTACCTCGACTTGCCGATGGCAGAGAAATTCCTTGTTTTGCGTTAACCAGCCCCGAAGCAGGATCTGATGCCGGTGCGATAGAAGATTATGGTGTTGTTACTAAGGGAGAATTTGAAGGCAAAGAAATTATCGGCATTCGTTTAACCTTTGATAAACGCTATATCACACTGGCCCCTGTTGCCACTGTGTTTGGATTGGCCTTTAAATTATCTGATCCTGAAAAATTAGTTTTTGATAGGACGGATGTGGGCATTACGTTATGCCTTATTCCAACCAAACATCCTGGTGTTGAAATTGGACATCGTCATTTTCCACTTAACATGGCGTTTATGAATGGGCCTATTCGTGGAAAAGATGTCTTTGTACCACTAGAGTGGATTATTGGCGGCACCGCGATGGCCGGGCAAGGCTGGCGCATGTTAATGGAATGTCTTTCCGCAGGTAGAGGGATCTCTCTGCCGGCCTTAAGCGCAGCGACAGGTATTCTCACTTATCGCATGACGGGCGCGTATGCGGCCATTCGCAAACAATTTAATGTTCCTATCGGCAGCTTTGAAGGAGTAGAGCAATCTCTGGGAAGAATAGGCGGTTATAGTTATACCTTGCAAGCCATGCGGGTGTTAACAGCACAAGCAATAGGGCAAGGGATCAAACCTGCTGTCGTAACGGCAATTGCTAAATATCACATGACAGAAATGTCTAGGAAAGTGATGAATGATGCAATGGATATTCATGGCGGGCGAGGGATTATGTTAGGGCCGTCTAATTATCTAGGCAGAGGCTATCAAGCAATACCGGTTAGCATTACTGTTGAAGGCGCCAATATTTTAACGCGCAGCTTAATGATATTTGGGCAGGGGGCAATAAGATGCCATCCTTACGCTAAAGATGAAATGATGGCCGCAGCACTGTACCAGCAAGATAAAGAAAGAGCCCTTAAACTGTTTGATAAATATTTTATAAAACATGTAGGGTATTTTGTTTCTAATAAGGTGAGGTGTATTACCCTCTCACTCACACGTGGCATATTCAGTTGGGTAAGTAAAGGTGGAAAAGCCAAGCCCTATCTTAAAAAGTTAAACTGGTTAAGCAGCTCCTTAGCACTCAGTGCAGATGTCGCCATGCTCGTTTTAGGGGGAGACCTAAAACGTAAAGAAAATCTTTCTGCAAGATTGGGGGATGTCTTGAGCCAACTCTACATTGCCTCTGCTGTTGTTAAGTATTACCACGATGGTGAGCATCAAAAATCAGATTGGCCTATGGTAGAATGGTCACTGCAAATGAGTTTGTATCAAATCCAAGAAGCCTTTTATGGATTTTTTGATAACTTTTCTAAGTATCGCGTCGGCACTGTCTTGAAATGGATCATCTTCCCCTTTGGTAAGGCATTTTCCTTACCAAAAGATGAAGTGGGCCAAGCGTGCGCTAAAGTGATGCTTGCTAACACAGATGCCAGAAGCCGTTTAACAGCACTTTGTTATATTGGTAAAAAACAAGGCGATCCCACCGGGATCATTGAACTGGCGTTTGAAAAATTAATTGGGATCTCGCCCATTTTGGCAAAATTAGCAAATGCGGAAAAAAGAAAGGAGATCAATAAAAAAGCAGGGTTTAAACAAAAATTAACCCAAGCGCTTGAACTTGGCATTATTAACGAACATGAAATGCAGCAATGTGAAGAGTTTGAAGTACACCGCAAAAAAGCAATTGCGGTCGATGAATTTAATCAAGATTATGCCTTAGGAAGTCAAAAACAATGGACGCAAATACATACGCAAAGCGAGTAGTTTATGTAGTCGATGGTGCCAGAACGCCTTTTCTGAAAATGAAAAGCGAACCAGGTGCCTTTTCAGCTTCTGATTTGGCCGTTGCCTGCGGGAAAGAATTATTAGCAAGGCAACCCTTTACACCAGATAAATTTGAACATGTGGTGATAGGTTGTGCTGGTCCCAGTGAAGAAGAAGCTAATATTGCCCGTATAATTGCTTTACGCTTGGGCTGCCAAAATCAGGTGCCTGCTTTCACGGTACAACGCAATTGTGCCTCCGGGTTACAGGCTATCGATAGTGCACAAGAACTCATTCGTGAAGGCCGGGCCGATTTAGTGCTCGCAGGCGGCACAGAGGCCATGAGCCGCGCGCCCTTGTTACTGAGCAGTAAAATGGTGCATTGGATGGCTAAAATGCGATCTTCAAAAAGCGCTGGTGCCAAATTACAGGCGCTTTTAAAATTTCGACCTTCTTATTTAACGCCGGTTATTGCACTGTTAAAAGGTCTCACTGATCCCGTGGTGAATATGAATATGGGGCAAACAGCACAAGAACTTGCTTTTCGTTTTGGCATTAGTCGCAAAGAAATGGATCAGTTTGCGATGCACAGCCATCTTCGTGCACTGAATGCGCAAAAAGAGAGTTTCTTTGATGAAATTGCCATCCTTTATGGAAATGATGGTGCTGTACTTGAACAAGACGATGGCGTTCGTGCTGATTCGAGCATCGATAAATTAGCAAAACTTAAACCTGTTTTTGAAAAATTTGGCTCCATAACGGCAGGAAATAGCTCGCAAATCAGCGATGGTGCAGCTTT
>CAZHSJ010000044.1:0-15800 GCA_964535225.1 Uncultured Candidatus Berkiella sp.
CTTCCTTGGGTTTGTCGTCGTCGCATTTGGGTGGTTTTTCGTCTTTACATTCTTCTTTGGGTTTGTCGTCATCGCATTTAGGTGGTTTTTCGTCTTTACATTCTTCTTTGGGTTTGTCGTCATCGCATTTAGGTGGTTTTTCGTCTTTACATTCTTTTTCTTTTGGTGGTTTATCATCCTTGTCACAAGCAGGTGGTTTGGGATCACATGATGCATCTTTATCGTTCTTATGATTTTTGTCATTGTCCTTGTTTTTGTAATCCCACTTTTCGTTTTTATTATCAATTAAATCATTAATGAAGTTTTTAATCGATGAATTCGTTTTTGATTGAGAAGTCGCGCCTTGGCCTGACATAGCTGAAAGGATATTCTCAAGTGTTTTTTTATTAGTAGTCATCTCACGTTACCTCACAAATGAATCGATTAAAGGTACAGATAGCGATACTAAAAATTACACAGGGAATTAGGGTTTAAAGGAATTGGACCATAGTACTATTTTGTGGCTAATAAAACGATCAGGCATGTAGGACTATATACGCTTAGAATCGTATTATATAAGGAATAAGGGCTGGTTGGCGTTAGGTCACCTCGCTCCTATGGGGCGAGGAGGGTTTATAGGCAGTTTTATTTTGCCCTAACACTGAAATAAACTGAAAAGTTATTTAATTTTCTGGAATTTGCGAACCATGTCCTTGTCCAATTCTTCAGAATGAACAGGGCCCGTGAACTTAAGATTGCTAAAAATCACGGCTTGGGCATCTTTAGGTAATTGTGGAAGGTTATGTGCAAGATCAGCGTATGTATCATTTGTTGAAACAAAGCCCGTGCCAGCGTTATGGGCACTATCGGCACAGTGCCTAATTAACGCAAAGTGCTCTTTACGAATTTGCGCTATTTTCTCAGCAACATCTGGAAAATCTCGCATGAATCCAAGAGAAACACCTGAGTTATCAAAAAGATCGAGGATCTCTAACGCTTCTTGTTGAGCTGCAAGTTTTGCTGCATGATTATCGATTTGAAGATCAGCTAAGACATTATCTATGTTTAATAGTAATTGAACGGCTTCCAAATCGCCACGCTCAACAGTGGTTACCAAGGCAACATTGTGATAGTTGCTCGCCAAGGCTTTTACTTTCGGGTAATTGAGCAATAATTTTGCAATTTCAAGCTGTCTATTTTGCATAGCAACTCGGAATACGATATTTTTATTTGCTGCAACTTGATCTGCAAAGATTTGATAAGAGAGTAATACTTTTAAAACTTCAGTATAACCTTTGGAGGCCACCGCAATCATCAATTCGACAGCTTCCGATTGTACCTGAGTGCGTAAAACAGGGAAAGTGAGTAATAATTGGGTAATGTTAGGATCCAGATCGAGGGCTTGATAAAATAGGCAATTATTCTCGTTGGCAGCCTGTAGCGCCTCAGGGGACATAGAAATTAGCAGTGCATTTAAATTTGCTAATTCACCTTCTTTCATGAATTGCCAAATTTGGTCATTCTCTGATATCTGCAATGGTTCATCATAATTGGGAGGCGCTAACCCAAGTGCGGCAAAATCAAATCCTAGCGCTTCTACATCTTTATCTTCTGTTTTTTCCAAAGAAGGGAGCATAGCATCTAGCATTGTTTTTTACCCATAGAATTAGCTAAGAATTGAATTAACGCTAATTCTATTGAAAAATCGAGCAGATTTCAATGTCAGCCAAGTGATTACTTTTTATTCCTTTGCATTTATCGGCATTTCTATGAGGTTTGTCGTGAAGATCGTGCAATGTATTCTTTATATGGGTTAGTCTCGTACCTAATAAATACATTTATCCGGGGCGAATTAAGTAATGAAATTAGGTGCAAATACATCCATTAAAGCCGCAGTGCCCTCATCTGAGGCTGTAGAAAATGAACTCTTGAAAAGGTTACTTTTGGATTTTCAAGATTTTCTAGCATCAACGAAGTGTGATATGACACTGTTTCCTGTTGCACAGCTAGAACAAATTTTATCTTCTGCAAAATCACCTCTCGAACAGCTCAATGATATAGATTGTGCAGTTGAAATGGCGAAATTACAATTGAACCAAAAACTAAATAACTATGCTGAAGAAATAGAGCATTTACAAGCTGAATACACCCCAGTTGCTCGTAATCTTCAAACAATAGAAAAAAATATAAAGAAATTAAATGGAGTTGAAAAGCCGTCTGCTAATTATAAAGGTGAAAAAGCCTTAAGAGAATACGCACACGCACAAACTCTATTGCGTCAAAACACAGCTACTATCATAAAATTGCAAGCAGCAAATGAAGAACGTACAGCTCGAATCAATGCCCTAAGAGAAAAAACTCGCGTTGAAAAGCAGCGTATTAAGCCCCATCAAGAAGCATTAGGACCTTTGCAGTGTTGGTTAACAGAGAATGCATATTTGTATTTCTATCGATTATTGTTAGTCAAAGCTCAGAATAAAGAAGATGTTGCGTTGAAATACCTGAAAAGTCTTATTGATAAAAACCAGGAATCTATTTCTGATGATTTACCAAAAGAATTAATTGCTCGTACTAATGATGAAGAGTG
The DNA here is from genome assembly GCA_964535225.1 of Uncultured Candidatus Berkiella sp. Taxonomy (GTDB): domain Bacteria; phylum Pseudomonadota; class Gammaproteobacteria; order Berkiellales; family Berkiellaceae; genus Berkiella. Next base: position 2,567 of record CAZHSJ010000044.1, read on the forward strand.
CGAAGCACAGCGTAAACAGTTGATCCAATTACACAGCGATTTACTCCCCTTAAAAGAGTCACTTGTAAATAATACACTTTCACTCTTAGATGCGGTTAAGCTTAATCTTAAATTGGAGAGCTATGTTAGAAAATTAAAGGATTATAATGCAGCAATCTCAGCGCTGAACAGCATGCAAGCAGTTGAATCGCCTATTGAAAAATTTGAAGTCTGTAATGGTGAAAGCAAAAAGCCAATTTTTACAGCGTACATTAACTTTTCAAAAGTTTCAAAAGATACAAAAATTATTGACAAGCTTCGAAAAGCGGCCACAAAGGGTCTGGCGCATGCAAAAGGCGATGAAGGCTTTAAAGCAATGCCAGGTGGTGGTTATAAATTGAAAATTCTTGGGCAAGGTGGCAATACTCGTTTAATGGGTACCTACAATGCTGACAACAAGACATGGATTGCAGATACTAAAGCGAAACGAAACGGCCATTCGAACTATCTTTATAAATAACTGGGTTACCCTAAGATAGTGGTTAATAGTTTATCCTTATCTAGCCAGATCTGATGTATCCAGGCTTTGAATTTATTTCTATACAATTCATCCTCAGTATAGTTTCCTTGTAGCAACTCTGGTGGAATTTCTCTTTCTTGGAGTTTTACCGAGATTTCATGAACACGCCCACACAGGAAATCCCAAAAGCTTTTTTTACCTTCTGGGTAAATAATGGTTACATCGAGAATATGAGTTATTTTTTTATCCATAGCGTTCACAGCATAAGCAAAGCCACCAAGCTTTGGAACGAGCAAATGTTTAAAAGGAGAGTGTTGTTTTTGATGTTTTGTTTTGGTGAATCGCGTTCCTTCTAAGAAGTTTAAAATAGTTACTGGCATATATTGATATTTTTCGCAGGCTTTTTTTGTTACTAAGAGATCTTTGTTTCTAAGCTCAGGATTTTTTTCAATTTGTTCTTTTGTATGCCTGTGCATAATAGGAAAATCATAAGCCCACCAAGCTAAATTTAGTATCGGTAAAAACATAAGCTCTTTTTTTATAAAAAAGCGAATAAAAGGGATTTTTTTCAAAAATATTCTTTGTAATACAAGAATATCCGTCCATGTTTGATGATTGCTGATAATAAAATACCATTGTTTATATGCTAAATGAGAAAAATCAGGAATATCCCATTTAATGTTCATGGTGGAATCCATCATAAAGTTATTTGAACGGATCCAGTTATGGGCAAAAAAGATAAGAATATGATTAAAAAAGGTCAGGATTTTACGGGTAGGCGAAAGTACTTTAAAAATAAAGAAAAGATACATAAAAAAGCACCAAAAAAGGTTGTGAGCAACAATAAATAGACAGTTATAGCAACCTTTTGTTACTTCAAAAATATTTTTAAGAATCTTAAGCATGTTTAAGGCACTTATTCTTTGTTATTATCTTCATCATCTCGTGGTTTACGCGTACCGCCCTTAAAGGGAGTGCTGCCGGGGCGTAGAGTAGGGCGTGGACCTCTGCGAACTTCTGAGCCAAAACCATGCTCAGAGCCCATATATTTACTCGTTGTTTTATTAAGCTCGTCTAATTTTTTATCATCAATCGCCTGCCACAAGTAATGTTCTGAAGGTGAAGGGGCGATTGCATTTTTAAGATGGGTGACTTGTACCGTGAGCACATCGCAACGTGCTTCACCAAGCAGATGATGCGCTGTTGATCCCAAGGCATGGGTGTAGCCGCCAACACCATGACTCCCAACAATAATGAGATCGCATTGATGCTCTTCACTTAAAGATAAGATTTCATCCTGAGGTGTACCCACTTTAACGAGTTGCTGTATGTTAGTAACCTTCAATTGTTGGCAAAGAGCGGCCAAACTCTGATTAGCCGCTTGAGTTGATTGTTTTAATAATTTTTCGCGCTCATGAAATTCTACGGTATAGGTCATAGGTGGCTCAACCACATGTAAGGCAAAAAGCTTCGCTTTACAGAGCGTCGCCATTTTGGCTGCATGTTGTCCAATATAAAGGCTCTGAGGCCCAAGATCCGTTGCGAAAATAATATTTTGATAAAGGTTATTCATACTCAATATACGCCATCAGATTTAGCTTGCTTATAGTTAAAAAATATTGAGTAAATTGCAATAGAGAATTAACTAAATAGTAAGCTGGTTAACATTTTTCCACAAAGAGATCTTGCATGAGATTCACTATTTGTTCATGGTGAATAGGGGCCTTTGACAAAGGTTGTAGCTTTTCAATCAAGGCAGATCCAATAATTGCACCTTGTGCACCATGGAGATAAGCGTTCTTTACCTCTTTAGCGGACTTAATGCCAAATCCAAACACGCACGGTGGCGCATGGTATTGTTTAAGCCGTTTGGCAACTTGTTTTGAATTTTCAAATTCACCTTCTTTATCAGTTCCTGTAACACCAGCGCGTGTTACCACATAAGTAAAGCCTTCAGATAAAGAAGCAAGCTGTGATAATTCATTATCAGAGCAGTCATGTGTAGCAATTAATACAGGATGAATATGATTTGCTTTAGCAGCTTGGCAATAAGGTAATGATTCATGAATGGGGATATCAGGTATTAAAACGGCATCAACGCCAGCTTGATAGGCAAGTAGATAAAATGAATTGTTTCCAAAATGGTTCACAATATTGGCATAAACAAGCAGTCCAATCGGTAATTGAGGATAGCTTTCTCTTATTTTAGAAATCATTTTAAAGCACTCCATGGGTGTGATACCTTGATCTCTGGCCTGATTTGCAGCTTGTTGTATGATAGGACCATCAGCAATAGGATCAGAAAAGGGGATCCCAAGCTCTATGGCATCGGCACCGCCGGCAATAAGACCATCAATAATCCTTAAGCTACGTGCGCCATCCGGAAAGCCTAACATCATGAAGGGGATCCTGGCCACACGCTGCTTTTCTTTGAGGTTATTGAATAAGTTATTAAATCTTGACATCACACTCCCCTTGTAACAAAGCAAAAATTTGATCCATATCTTTATCGCCACGACCAGATAAATTCACAATAATGATGTTATCCTCCTTTGCATCGTGTGCAAGTATTAGCCCATAAGCAAGTGCGTGTGCTGATTCAAGAGCAGGAATAATGCCTTCCGTTTTGGCAAGCAAATGATAAGCTTCAATGGCTTGGGTATTGGTAATACCAACATAATGTGCACGACCCGTTGCATGTAAGTAGGCATGTTCTGGCCCCACGCCTGGATAATCAAGGCCGGCAGCAACGGAATGTGTTGATTGGATTTGCCCATGCGCATCTTGCAAAAACAAACTTTTAGTGCCATGAAAGATCCCAGGTTTGCCTAATTGTATTTTGGCGCCATGAAGTTGCGTGTGTAAGCCTTTTCCTGCAGGTTCAACGCCAATCAATTGAACGTTACTATCTGGAATAAAGGCAGTAAAAAGCCCTATGGCGTTTGAGCCACCGCCTACGCAAGCAACAACGCTCGTAGGAAGCTTCCCGCATTTTTCAAGAATTTGTCCTCGCGCTTCAATTCCAATAATTTTTTGAAATTCTCTTACCATTAAGGGATAGGGGTGTGGTCCCACAACAGAGCCTAATACATAGTGTGTTTCTTTGTAAGAATATGACCAATCTGCTAAGGCAGCATTCACAGCTTCTTTTAAGGTTTGCGAACCTGCCGTTACAGGAACTACCTTTGCGCCAAAAAGTTGCATGCGTTTTACATTGGCAGCTTGTCTTTGTACATCCTTTGCACCCATGTAAATGACAGTTTCTAAACCAAGCAAAGCGCCTATCATCGCCGTTGCAACTCCATGTTGTCCTGCGCCTGTTTCTGCAATAAGTCTTTTTTTTCCTAGATGTTTCGCAAGTAATCCTTGGGCGAGCACTTGATTTGTTTTGTGAGCACCACCATGCACCAGATCTTCTCTTTTAAGAAAAAGCCTGGCTTTATGATTTTTATTTATACGTTGGCATTCATATAAAGGAGTGGGGCGCCCGGCATAATCTTTTAGCAATTTATTGAGTTGATATAGAAAATCTTTGTTTTCTTTTAATTCAGTAAAAGCTGAAGACAATTCATTTAAAGCAGGAATCAGTATTTGTGGTACAAACTGCCCGCCATATTCACCAAAATAATGATTAGTTTGCATTACGACCACCTAATTGTTTAAGAGTTTTAAAAAAAGTGCTTAGCATTTGTTTATCTTTTACACCTGGAGATTGCTCTATTTTCGAGTTTACATCTATTCCCCAGGTTTTAAGTTTTTTAGCTTCAATAAGGTTGTCCTTTGATATCCCGCCACTCAACATTATTTTATTAAGCAAAGGGGAGTGTTTTAGCATTTTCCAATCAAAACATTCACCTGTTCCACCAAACGAAATCGTTTTATTGTCTACAATGAATTTATTTACCTCTTGGGGTAGTTGTGTTGGAATCGGTATGTTTCCTGGTATAGCTTGCCAAATTTTACAGGAAGAATGGAGTGTTTTTCTTAAATCCTGAATAAAAGTGATAGATTCACTTCCGTGTAATTGTACTGCAGTGAGTTTAAGCGCTTTAGTATAGTCTACGATTAGCTCAATGGGTTGATTAGCAAAAACACCAACCAATTTAATGGGCGATTGTGCTATTAACTTTGCTTGTGCTAAAGTTATTTTACGCAAAGAATGCGGCGCAAAGATCACTCCGCCGTAAGTTGCTCCTTGCTCATAAGCAAAAACAGCGTCATCTTGTGATGTTAAACCGCAAACTTTCACATGCCCATAGATTAGTTCTCTCATGGTTTGCAAACAGTCAGCGCTTTTGCTCAACGCACTTCCAATTAAAAAGCCATTTACTAGCGGTTTAAGGCTATTTATTTCATGGTGTGAGTCAATGGCAGAGCCAACAATAATGATGCTGTCCTTTGAAAAGTGGGGCGCTAGTGAAAAGACGCGCTGTTTATCAATCTGCATTGTATCAAGATTACGTTGATTAACTAAAACAATATTAGCATTTAACGTATTTGCCCTTATCATTTCATCTTCTGTGAGAACTTCGGTAACCACGGCCATGTTATAACGCGTTGCCATTTTTTTGCATGCAAGATAAGTTTTATCATCAAGTACAGATAACATCAGTAAAATAGCGTCGGCATGATACAGTCTTGCTAAGGCAACTTGATAGGGGTGTACAATAATATCTTTGCATAACAGAGGTAGGGTGGTATGTTCGCTAACAGCTTTTAAATGCAAAAGTGACCCACCGAAAAACTGCTGATTTGTTAAAATAGATAATGCCGTTGCATGCGTGGCATATTGTTTAGCAAGTTTTGTAACCGGATAATCTTGTCTTAATAGCCCTTCACTGGGTGATATGTGTTTGCATTCAAAAAGGTAGCTCAATCCCTGGCTTAAGGAGCCATAAAAATCACGCTCACTAAAGGATAATGTGCGTTCAAGTTGAGCAAAAGGGATCTTTTCTTGTGCGATGATAAGTTGCCGCTTTTGATCAGAAATTATTTTATTTAGCATGACTTAACTCTTTTAAGGCTAAAAGTTTTTCATAAGCAGCAGCGGTACTCATTATCTCCTGCGTCATTTGTACGCCTTCTTTAATGGAACTTACTTTATCCACTAACCATAAAATGCATGCACAATTTATAGCGACACTATTTCTATAGGCGGTTTGACCTCTCCCTTGCAGTAAGTCAAGACAAGCTTGTGTGTTATAATCAACATCGCCTCCTTGCAGAGCTGATAAAGGCATTATGGGTAAACCCACCATGGATGGCCTAAGGCGAAATGGCGTAATGGAATTGTCTTTTAACAAATAGCCGATCGTTTCACCATGTAAAGCCACTTCATCTAAGCCACATCCATGAATAACCAGCGCGCGTTTGGCGCCTGATTTTTGTAATACTTGTGCGAGTAATTCGCAATACTTAGCATCATAGACACCCACTAAAAGATATTCAGGTTGTAAGGGATTAAGCAGGGGGCCAAGTAAATTGAACAGCGTTTTAATTTTTAAAGTTGAACGAACTTGGCGCACCTTTGCTATGCTGGGGTGGTAAAAAGGGGCATATAAGAAGCATAGGCCGATGTCTAGGAGCGCTTTATGTGCAATGGTTGGTTCCATTTCAATATTAACCCCAAGGCTTTCAAAGAGATCTGCAGATCCGCAACGTGAAGACACAGCGCGATTACCATGTTTGGCTACTTTTACACCTAAGCCTGCAAGCACAAAGGAACTGGCTGTTGAGATATTGAATGTTTTATAACCATCCCCCCCTGTTCCCACACAATCAACAATTTGAAATTGTTTTTTAGCATCTGTTTCAAAGGGTTTGCTGTATGCTTTTAAAACTGATAAAGCGCCTAAAATTTCATCACTTACTTCACCTTTGGCTTTTAGCGCAGTGAGTAAAGCCGAAATCTCAATGGGGCCAATCTTGCCTTTTATAAAATCGCTAAATTGTTCATAGGCTTCTTCTTGGCTTAAATGATCTCCCTGGCAGATCCGCTCAAGTATTTGTGGCAAGCTGTGGTTATCTCTCATATTCTTCCCGTTAAATAATTTTGGCAAAAAAAAACCCACCAAGTGGTGGGTTTTCGACTACATTTATTTAATTACGCACGTAGTATGGCCCACCAGGAAAGGGTGTGCCACCAAAGTGAATTTAACGATAAGAAGGATTTTGTGTTCATACTTATAAACTAGCAAAAACATCAAAGATAGGTCAAGTAGATAGGCATCGCCCAGACAAACGGCCATCCTTTCCAGAAAAGAGGCATTTTTGAACTTATACTTATAGCAAGAAAAGTAATAAAGACTATAGTAAGTTAGGTAGCTTTTAGGTATGCTGACTACATGGTAAGCATTTCCTGCCAAATCATATGGAGTGTTTATGCGTTTAGATCTGGTTTTAAAAGTAGTCGTATTTACCGGATTATTGGGTATTACGAACTTGGCATTGGCACAAGCGAGTGATATCACACTCAAACTCAAAACCCTCGAAGTGGTACAGCAACAAGAAGAAGGTGGCGATGAGCTATATATTAGTGTCACCGAGTTTCCCAGCAAGGGGAAACCCCTTCATTATCAGGTCCCAAGTTTTCCAACGCATTGGCTTTCTAAATATTTGACCAATGTTAAAGACATCATCCTGTGGAAAAAATCAAGTGAGGCTTGCGAGCCAGCTGATTTATTGATCACCTTGGTTGAAGAAGATCTCGTGCCCTGGAACATGGATGACTCATTGGGCTCTATCGAATTAAAAATAGAGTGCCAAAACGGCAAAGCGGTTCAAAAATGGGTGACAACTGATCTAAGAACAGCCAATAAGCTCTTAGATAAAGAAGGGGTATTCACCTTCGATGGGCAAGGCGCTAAATATCGTGCTGAGTTCTCACTTGAGTCTAAATAACGGTTACTGCTGTTTTCTGATACAGTAAGTTGCGCAATTAAATGTAGCACCTACACTAAAATTGTACTCAAGATTGTAGAGTTTTTGGGTGTGCTTCTCTCATGGATGGTGTTAAGGATAACCCCCGTGCAAAATATAAACCAAATTAAACGTGACTATTTACTGGCCATTGTGTTAACGGCCATTTTTACTACCAGCATGCAAATTGCTTTTTTTTCCTCATCGATATGGGGACTTATTATCGTTTTTGGTTTTGGCGGGTATTCACTTTATCACTATGTTTACAAGTTTATGAATAAACTTGAAGATAGAACATGGATGAAACAGCTTTTTACGGTAATTGAAAAAGTATCAACACCAGCAATAATAGCAGATTTAAATTATCAGATATCATTTGCCAACCCTAGCTTTAACAAGCTCCCCTTAGCGACTTTATTAAACAATGTGGGAAATATTCTTGATTTAATTTCAGTTCAAGACACTAAGGTAAATATCACGTTAAAAGATGCGCTAGATGGCTTAAAAGGTAAATTAAAATGCCATATCCTGTGGCAAGGAAAATGTTATAGTTGCGCAATTTCTCCGCTTTATTCGCCACAAGGAGAAAAGTGGGGGTTGTTATTAGAATGCCTGCCACTCAATGAGGAAATAGCTGCGGGTGCCGTGGTTAATGCCAAATCATTTGGCACGCTTGATCAAGCAAATACTTCTGCAAACTATATTCATTTTGAAATTGAAAATGAAGCAGAGTTAGAAATGGCCAAAAAAGACATTATAACTAATGCTATTGAACAATCTGCACATCCAATAGCTATTATCGATGAGAATTTTAATATCCAACAAACAAGCAATAATTTTGTAACGCTCATTAATACAAACGATAAGTCTGATCTGAACACAATCGTGGGTAGCTCATTGTTAGAACTTGTTGAAAAAACTAATCCAACACTCACGAACAGTTTAGAAAAAGCGCTTACCCCAAACAAAATAACCAGCTTTGTTGCCGAGCATTTTAATCAAGTTTGCGATTGGATTATAACGCCCATTACGGCAAAAGAGGCTCATGCAGGATATATTATAGAAATTATGTACCCTTCAAAACAAGAATTAAAAGCGCTTGAAGAAAATCTTGAAAGGGCGCAACAATCTAAAGAAGAAATTGAAACTGAGTTACGCCACTTTACACAAGGGCTTGCAAGGTATAAGTTATATCAAAAAGGAAATGACAGTCATTTAGAGGGTGTGACCAACCAAGATTATCAGCATCCTTTAATTAAAAATTCAAGCAAAATAATTTATCAGTTATATTCAGATTTGCACAATTTACACCATGCATTAGACAAAGTGAAAACAGATCTGCAAAATACGCACACCCCCGATATAATGACGTATTCTTTGCCTCTGAAACAGGTAAATGTACTCTCAAATGCGCTGTCGCGAAACGTTTATGAGGCAGAACAAGATCTTACCGCACTACACCAAGAGTTAAGCAAATTAAAGAGCTTATTAGCTGAGCAAAAAGGCTTGCATCAGGTTTACATGAAGCCCTTGAGCCGTGCTTTAGGTGCAACTGAGCAAGCACTGATTAAAACAGTTAATCATTCAGAAACTGTCACCTTAATTTTACAGCAACTATATGAAAATCAAACATTTTTAACGCAGTTACAAGAATTTATTGTAAAAATTGCAAAATTACCAAGAAATACGGAATCTGCACAAACAACGGAAATTTACCAAGATATTATTTTACTGCTTGATAGAGTCAGAAACACACTCAATGTGGGTAAAATGAAATTAAAGGAACTTCTCATTAATTTTGATGGATTAAATAATTGTTGGAAGCAAGCGCAAGAAAATCTGCAATCATGCCTACATAGTGGTACTGCTATTGATCAAACGTCTAAGCGTTGCAGTGCCATGAGCAATACCGCACATGATTATAGTCAGTTAGTTCAAGATAAAATTGCTCAGTTAATTGAAATAACACATCAACTTCAAGAAAAAACCAATAGCGCGGAAATTGTGGTTGAGTCCACTTATACCAATGGTCGGCAGTTTGATAAAATGGTTTTGGAAGTGGATGAAACCAAAAAGAAAGCAGAAGATGTGTTGTTAGAAGGGTTTAATAAGTATTAGAAAAGTAAAGAAGCTAATCCTCTCTATCATCAAGTTTCCGGTTAGTTATCACTAAATTGTCACCTTGTTGATAAAACGTCACTCTTTTTAAAGCACTCATGCCTAATAAAATTTCATCATCATCCATGGTTGGGTTAATATTGGCAGCCACATTGTGTAAGGTGATATTGCCAATCACAATTTCTTTAATTCTGGTTTGATAAACCGTCACCGTTCCTCCTGCAGTGTTGGCTTTAGCTTCAGGACCAAAGGTCAGTTTTAATTTTTTGGCGAGTTTTTCTGGCACAACAACGGATGTTGCGCCGGTGTCGAGCAAAAATATCACAGGGTGACCATTTAACAAACCCTCTACCCTATATTGGTTGTAGACATTGCGCTTAATTAAGGTTTCTTCAACACCATCGACGGTGATCATTTTCGCTTTGGTATTCATGTGGTTTTCTTTAGACCATTGGCTAAAGAAGAGGGTCATTAATAAAATTGCCAGGATCCAAGCACAGATGGCCATGACCCTACCGAGGCTTTGAGTGCCTGAATGTTCTTGATCTTCCATACAGTGCGCGTGTTTTACGAGGTTATTTGTTAGTATCGTCCAGTATTCTATAACAGATTAGCATTAAGAAGATCCCAAGGGCATCGTTCGTCGTTTTATGGCCCTTATTGATCCTAAGCTTGGCATCGGTTAGCCTTTGACTTTAGCGAGTTATCTTCTTTGTTATTTCTCTAAATATATGAAAATTGATGCAAAAGGGCTATTAAGCTCAGCTACCTACACCCCTTCGCCTAATTTTGATGAGCGCCCTCATCAAGAGATTGATTTATTAGTCATTCATAACATCAGTTTGCCGCCAGGTGAGTTTGCAGGTGGATTTGTTCAGGATTTTTTCCTTAATAAGTTAGATATCAATCATCATCCTTACTTTAAGTCCCTTGCGCAATTAAAGGTATCTAGCCATTTATTTATTAGAAGAGAGGGAGAGATATTTCAATTCGTTCCTTTTGCTAAGCGTGCATGGCATGCAGGTAAATCTTTATATAAGGGCAGAGAAAACTGTAATAATTTTTCTATTGGTATTGAGCTAGAAGGTACAGACACAATGCCCTATACAGAGCAACAATATCACCAACTTGCACAAACAACTTGCGCTCTTATGTGCACCTATCCGAAAATTACCCATGACAATATTGTAGGCCACAGTGATATAGCGCCAACGCGCAAGTCTGATCCAGGTCCCGCATTTGATTGGTCCTACTACAAGAAGTTAGTGTGTGAGCTCATGTCAGCTTAGCCATTGTGCTAGATCGTGGTATACTTTTAAGATTTCGTATTGAAGTTTGTTAAATACTAAGGAAATGGGAAATGTTTGATCCCGCAATAGCGGATGTGGATCCTGAAGAAACAAAAGAATGGCTACAAGCATTGATGTCCGTGATACAAAACGAAGGGCCAGAGCGCGCAAAATTTCTACTAGACAGTTTATCTTACAAAGCAAGAGAAACGGGCATTCATTCTGAATATCAACGTAATACACGCTATTGCAATACTATTAGCCCACAAGAAGAGCCTGCTATGCCAGGTGATCCGGAAATGGAGCAACGCATTCGAGCGCTGATTCGTTGGAATGCGATGGCGATGGTAGTGAGAGCACAACATATTGATAGTTCTCTGGGTGGTCACATTGGAACTTTTGCATCTTCTGCAACGTTATATGATGTTGGGTTTACCCATTTTTGGCGTGGATTAGATAGCCCTTGTGGAGGCGATCTTATCTATATTCAAGGCCATACTTCCCCAGGCATTTACTCACGTAGCTTTTTGCAAGGGGATATTTCTGAAGAACAGCTCATTAACTTTCGACGTGAAGTAAACCATAAGGGATTATCGAGCTATCCTCACCCTTGGTTAATGTCTCATTACTGGCAATTTCCGACGGTTTCGATGGGACTTGGGCCCTTGCAAGCAGTGTATCAAGCACGGTTTATGAAATACCTTGAGGATAGAGAGCTTGTCCCCAAAACCGACAAAAAAGTATGGTGCTTTTGTGGTGATGGTGAAATGGATGAACCAGAATCATTAGCAGGTTTATCGCTCGCTGGCAGAGAAGGATTAGACAACCTTATCTTTGTGATCAATTGTAATTTACAAAGACTCGATGGCCCAGTTCGCGGTAACGGCAAAATTATTCAAGAACTAGAAGGTGCCTTTTTAGGGGCCAATTGGAATGTGATTAAATTAATTTGGGGTGGTGGTTGGGATCCGCTCTTTGCCGCAGATAAAGATGGCTTGTTACTGAAACGTATGGAAGAAGCTGTTGATGGTGATTATCAAAATTATAAAGCCAAAGGCGGTGCGTATACGCGAGAACATTTCTTTGGTGCTTATCCACAATTAAAACAATTAGTGGCGCATATGTCTGATGAAGATATTTGGCGTTTAAACCGCGGCGGTCATGATCCCAAAAAAGTGTATGCTGCTTACCATCGCGCGGTACACCACAAAGGACAACCAACGGTTATTTTAGCTAAAACAGTAAAAGGCTATGGTTTAGGTACGGCAGGTGAAGCGCTTAACATTGCCCATAATACTAAAAAATTAGGTCCTGAAGAATTGCTCGCGTTTAGAAACCGCTTCCATATTCCTGTGACGGATGAAATGGTTGATAAAGTATCGTTTTATCGGCCTCTTGATAATAGTCCTGAAGTGCACTATATGAAAAAGTGTCGCGAGAATTTAGGTGGCACCATACCGAAGCGACGTCAAAAAGCTTCCCACCAACCCCTTGCCTTGCCCGATTTAGCGGCTTTTGATGCGCAGTTACAAAGCACGGGTGATAGAGAAATTTCCACTACCATGGCTTTTGTAAGAATTTTGACACATTTAGTTAAAGATAAAAACATTGGCAAATTGATTGTTCCTATTGTTCCAGACGAAGCAAGAACCTTTGGTATGGAAGGGTTGTTTAGGCAAATTGGCATTTACTCTTCTGAAGGACAAAAGTATAAACCGGTAGATGCTGATCAAGTGATGTACTATAAAGAAGCTAAAAATGGGCAAATTTTAGAAGAAGGCATTAATGAGGCTGGCTCCTTTTGCTCTTGGATTGCTGCGGCCACTTCTTATAGCATGTACAACCAAACGATGATCCCCTTTTATATTTATTACTCCATGTTTGGCTTTCAACGGATTGGCGATTTAGCATGGGGTGCCGGCGATTCACGCGCGCGAGGGTTTTTATTGGGTGGAACCTCAGGCAGAACCACCTTAAATGGGGAAGGGTTGCAACATCAAGATGGCCATAGTCATCTGCTTGCGAGCACCATCCCTAATTGCGTGAGCTATGATCCCACTTTCGCCTATGAATTGGCGGTGATCATCCATCATGGTTTGCACAGAATGATTGCTAAAAATGAAGATGTTTATTTTTATATCACCCTCATGAACGAAAATTACACGCATCCTGCGCTGCCACAAAGTGCAACGGAAGGCATTATCAAAGGCATGTACCTGTTCTCAAAAGCAGAAAAGGAAAATAATTTGCATGTGCAGTTAATGGGGTGTGGCACGATTTTGCGAGAAGCCATCAGTGCAGTGGAACTTCTAAAAGAATTCCAAATCAGCGCCGATGTCTGGAGCGTGACAAGCTTTAATGAGTTAAGAAGAGAAGCCCAAGAAGTTGAAAGATGGAATTTGTTACATCC
>CAZHSJ010000045.1:0-15800 GCA_964535225.1 Uncultured Candidatus Berkiella sp.
CGGCGATAAAATGGCCGGTCGTCACGGTAACAAAGGGGTTATTTCTACTATCGTTCCTGTGGAAGATATGCCCTACCTTGAAGACGGCACGCCCGTTGATATCGTTTTAAATCCGTTAGGCGTTCCTTCTCGTATGAACGTGGGACAGGTGCTTGAAACCCACTTAGGATGGGCTGCCAAAGGGCTTGGGCTCAAAATTGGTAAAATGCTGGATGAAAAGCGTAAATCAGATGAAATACGTAAATTCTTGCATACCATTTATAACAACTCTGATTTAAATAAACTCGATTTTAACAAGATCAGTGACGAAGAGTTGCATGAGCTTAGCACCAACTTAAGAGACGGGATCCCCATGGCAACCCCAGTGTTTGATGGTGCAACAGAGCATGAAATTAAATCGTTGCTAAAGGCAGCGGGTTTACCAGAAAGCGGGCAGACCATGCTCTATGATGGTCGAACCGGTGAACAATTTGAGCGCCCTGTTACCGTTGGTTACATGTATATGCTGAAATTAAACCACTTAGTCGATGACAAAATGCATGCCCGTTCAACCGGCTCTTACAGCTTAGTTACGCAACAGCCGTTGGGTGGTAAAGCACAGTTTGGTGGTCAGCGATTTGGGGAAATGGAAGTGTGGGCACTTGAAGCTTATGGTGCTGCTTACACCCTACAAGAAATGCTCACTGTCAAATCAGACGACGTGGGTGGTCGAACCAAGATGTATAAGAACATCGTGGATGGCGATCATCGTATGGAACCAGGTATGCCAGAATCTTTCAATGTATTAGTGAAAGAAATTCGCTCACTGGGTATTAACATTGAATTGGAACATGAGGCGTAAACAAGATGAGAGATTTACTTTCTATCATTCGCCAGCAAACAAAAACAAACCATTTTGATAGGGTTGTGGTCGGTCTTGCGCCACCAGAACTAATCATGTCATGGTCTTATGGTGAGGTGAAAAAACCCGAAACCATCAACTACCGTACCTTTAAGCCGGAAAGAGATGGTTTATTCTGTGCCAAGATTTTTGGTCCAGTGAAAGACTATGAATGCTTATGCGGTAAATACAAACGCCTCAAGCATCGTGGTGTTATCTGCGAAAAATGTGGCGTTGAAGTTACCTTGGCTAAAGTACGTCGTGAGCGTATGGGTCATGTGGAATTGGCAAGCCCTGTTGCGCATATCTGGTTCTTAAAATCATTGCCCTCGCGTATTGGTCTATTACTTGATATGACTTTGCGCGATATCGAACGCATTCTCTATTTTGAAGCTTATGTGGTGATTGATCCGGGGATGACCCCGCTTGAAAAAGGTCAATTACTTTCTGAAGAAGCATACTTAGATGCGATTGAACAATATGGCGATGAGTTTGATGCCCGCATGGGTGCTGAAGCGGTAAAAGAACTGTTAAAACGCTTAGATATGAAGCAAGAGGCGGAAACAATTCGGGAAGAAATTCCAACCACCAATTCTGAAACCAAGGGTAAGAAACTGGCTAAACGCCTCAAGCTTATCGAAGCTTTCTTGGAATCTGGCAATAAACCTGAATGGATGATTATGACCGTTCTGCCAGTATTGCCACCCGATTTAAGACCATTGGTACCTTTAGATGGTGGTCGTTTTGCGACCTCTGATCTTAACGATTTATATCGCCGTGTGATCAATCGTAATAACCGTCTCAAGCGTCTTTTGGATCTCAATGCGCCTGATATTATCGTGCGCAATGAAAAACGGATGTTGCAAGAAGCCGTGGATGCGCTCTTGGACAACGGTCGTCGTGGCCGTGCCATCACCGGCTCGAATAAGCGCCCCTTAAAATCGCTTGCTGATATGATTAAAGGTAAGCAAGGTCGTTTTCGTCAAAACCTCTTGGGTAAACGAGTTGACTACTCAGGCCGTTCCGTGATCGTGGTTGGTCCTACCTTGCGTTTACATCAATGCGGTTTGCCAAAGAAAATGGCGCTAGAATTATTTAAGCCATTTATTTTCAGTAAATTAGAATTACGCGGGCTTGCTACAACCATAAAAGCGGCTAAAAAGATGGTTGAGCGCGAAGGCCCTGAGGTGTGGGATATTCTTGAAGAAGTTATTCGCGAACATCCTGTACTCCTTAATCGTGCACCTACCTTGCACCGTTTAGGTATTCAAGCATTTGAACCGGTGTTGATCGAAGGTAAAGCCATTCAACTTCATCCGTTAGTGTGTGCGGCATATAACGCGGACTTTGACGGTGACCAAATGGCGGTTCACGTACCCTTAACCATTGAAGCACAATTAGAAGCACGTGCCTTGATGATGTCCACAAACAACGTGCTCTCTCCAGCAAACGGCGAGCCGATTATTGTGCCCTCACAAGACGTGGTTTTAGGCCTTTACTATGTCACCCGCGAACGCATTAACGCCAAAGGGGAAGGCATGGTATTTGCGGATGTAGCTGAAGTACATCGTGCTTACTCCGCTAAAGCGGTGGATTTACATGCCAAGATTAAAGTGCGCGTGTTGGTGGAGAATATCCAAGATCCTAACCACAAACCTTCAATTCAATTAGTTGAATCGACGGTAGGTCGTGCGTTACTTTCTGAATTATTACCTAAAGGATTGCCTTTCCAGTTGGTAAACCAAACCCTCACTAAAAAGGCAATTTCAAGGCTCATAAACAATTGCTATCGCCAAGTAGGATTAAAAGAAACGGTTATTTTTGCCGATCAATTAATGTACTTTGGTTTTAGATATGCCACTATTTCTGGCTGTTCTATTGGTATTGATGATTTGGTTATTCCTAAAGCGAAAACCACCATTGTGGATAGAGCAGAAGAAGAAGTAAAAGAAATTGAATCACAATACGGCTCAGGTCTTGTAACTCACGGTGAGCGTTACAATAAAGTTATCGATATTTGGTCACGCGCTAACGATCAAGTCGCCAAAGCGATGATGGATCAACTCTCTACCGAAAAAGTTACGGATGCCAAAGGAGCAGAGGTTTCTCAAGAATCCTTCAATTCTGTATACATGATGGCAGATTCAGGCGCGCGAGGCTCACCAGCACAGATAAGGCAGCTCGCCGGTATGCGGGGCTTGATGGCAAAACCAGATGGCTCGATTATCGAAACCCCTATTACGGCTAATTTCCGTGAAGGTTTGAACGTATTGCAATACTTCATTTCAACCCACGGTGCGCGTAAAGGGTTGGCCGATACCGCCTTAAAAACAGCAAACTCGGGTTACTTAACCCGACGTTTAGTTGACGTTGCACAAGACGTTGTTGTGACGGATACCGATTGCGGAACGTCTGAAGGCTTGCCCATGATGCCTCATATCGAAGGCGGGGATGTGGTTGAACCTTTAAGTGAACGGGTTTTAGGTCGTACCGTTGCTGCGAACGTGATGAAGCCAGGCACGGAAGAAGTGCTTGCACCGATTGGCACTTTGCTTGATGAAAGATGGGTAGAAATACTTGAAGAAAATACGGTTGATAGAGTGATCGTACGTTCGCCCATTACCTGTGAATCGCGTCATGGTGTTTGTGCAATGTGCTATGGCCGTGATTTGGCCAGAGGGCATTTGGTGAACATTGGTGAGGCTGTCGGTGTTATTGCAGCCCAGTCCATCGGTGAACCTGGTACACAGCTTACCATGCGTACCTTCCATATCGGTGGTGCCGCAAGCCGTGCTACTGCCGAAAACAGTGTGATGGTGAAATCAAAAGGTCGTGTTAAGTTACACAACATCAAGATTATTAAAAACGATGCAGGCAACTACGTAACTGTTTCTCGTTCAGGTGAGTTGTCTATTATCGATGAACATGGCCGTGATCGTGAACGTTATAAACTGCCCTATGGTGCGGTATTAACGATTGGCGAAGGCGATACAGTACAAAGTGGCCAAACCGTCGCTAACTGGGATCCCCATACCCACCCCATCATCACTGAAGTGGCGGGTTTCATCAACTTCGTGGATATGCTAGATGGTGTGACCATGCATCGTCAAACCGATGAAGTCACCGGGTTATCCAGTATCGTTATTTCTGATGCCAAGCAGTATCGTTCTAGCTCAGGTAAAGAGTTACGTCCTATGTTGAAGTTGGTGGATGAGAAGGGTGAAGATTTATGCCTAGCGGGTACCAGTTTACCGGCGCATTACTTCCTTTCTGCTAACGCGATTGTGAGCGTAGAAGATGGTCAGCAAATTAAAGTGGGTGACGTGCTTGCGCGTATTCCTCAAGAAACGTCTAAAACACGTGACATCACAGGGGGTCTCCCACGCGTTGCGGATCTCTTTGAAGCACGCAAACCCAAAGAGCCTGCTATTTTGGCAGAGATTTCCGGTATTGTGAGCTTTGGTAAAGAAACCAAAGGTAAACGGCGCTTGGTGATTACCCCGCAAGAAGGCGGCGATGTGCATGAAGAGCTTATTCCGAAATGGCGTCATGTGGGCGTGTTCGAAGGTGAATACGTTGAACGTGGTGAAGTTATCGCCGATGGTCCTAATAACCCACACGATATTTTACGTCTATTGGGTGTTGGCGCTTTAGCAAACTATATCGTCAATGAAGTCCAAGACGTTTATCGCTTGCAAGGGGTAAACATCAACGATAAACACATTGAAGTCATTGTGCGTCAGATGTTGCGCAAAGCCATCATTTCTGATCCCGGTGATACCCGCTTCCTTAAGGGCGAGCAAATGGAAGTTTACCGCGTGAATGATATGAATAAAGAAATGGCTACCCAAAATAAAATGTCGGCCCGTATTGAGCCGATGTTACTGGGTATAACCAAAGCCTCCTTGGCAACAGAGTCCTTTATTTCTGCGGCTTCTTTCCAAGAAACCACACGGGTTCTTACGGAAGCAGCGGTCAGTGGCAAAAAAGATGAGTTGCGCGGACTCAAAGAAAACGTTATTGTTGGCCGACTCATTCCAGCTGGAACAGGCTTAGCCAGTCACCAGCAAAGAAGAAAGGCACAACAGGCGTTATTACGCGGTGTCAAAGAAGGCCAAAAAGGCGCTATTACGGCAAGTGAAGTTGAACAAGCATTAAGTGAAGCACTTAATACCTCAGCTTCATGATTATAACGGGCCGGCATGCGATGCTCTTCCCTACAAGAGGCATAAAATTCTTGTAGGGGGCGAGTTCTATGTCGACCCTAAATAATAAGAAACTTCCTCTGTTCACCTTTCATCAGTGAAAGGCTTATCTTTAAAGAGATATGAGAAACAAGAAGTTAACTAAATAAAAATGAACTACATAGTGAGCAAAAACGGTAGTTCTATATCACGATGCTTGACTTAGTATCGTAATGTATTTAGCATTTCGCATCCCTCAAGGTGGGCGCGCAAATGCTTTCGCTCATATTATGTTAATAGAACAGCTCAATTGTTAAGGAGTTCCTTACTAAAATGGCAACGGTGAATCAGCTAGTCCGCAAAGGGCGTCATTCGGTAAAGAAAAAATCTAAGAGCCCGGCTTTAATGTCATGCCCTTTACGTCGTGGTGTTTGTACACGGGTTTACACCGTTACGCCTAAAAAGCCTAACTCCGCATTACGTAAAGTATGCCGTGTGAAACTCACCAACGGTTATGAAATAACCGCCTATATCGGCGGTGAAGGCCATAACTTACAAGAACACTCTGTTGTATTAATTCGTGGTGGTCGTGTTAAAGACTTACCTGGTGTTCGTTATCACGTTGTGCGCGGTAGTTTGGATACCTCAGGTGTCAACAACCGTAAGCAAGGCCGTTCTAAGTATGGTACCAAGCGTCCAAAGGCAGCTGCTTAATTAATTTTGTAGGAATGTAAAAAATGCCAAGAAGAAGAGTCGTCGCAAAACGTAGAACCTTGCCAGATCCCCTCCACGGGAGTGAATTAGTTGCTAAATTCATTAACCATCTTATGCAAGATGGTAAAAAGTCCATTGCAGAGAAAAGCGTTTATGGTGCTTTTGACGTGATCCGTGAAAGAACCAACCGAGATCCTATCGAAATATTTAAACGCGCGATGGAAAATGTTCGCCCAACAGTCGAAGTTAAATCTCGTCGAGTGGGTGGCGCAACCTACCAAATTCCTGTAGAAGTAAGACCCGCTCGCGCAACCGCACTTGCGATGCGTTGGATTGTAGAGTTTTCGCGTAAAAGAAGTGAAAAAGGGATGGTCTTGCGCCTTGCCGCTGAAATTGCGGATGCGGCAGATGAAGAGGGCGGTGGACGCGGTAAAGGTGGTGCTGTGAAGAAGCGTGAAGACGTGCACCGTATGGCAGAAGCTAATAAAGCATTTTCTCATTTTCGTTGGTAATAAGACCAGGAGCTTTCAGACGTGCCACGTACAACCCCCCTGCATAGAGTTCGTAATATCGGCATCATGGCACACATTGATGCGGGCAAAACGACGGCAACGGAACGAATTTTGTTCTATACCGGCGTTTCGCACAAAATTGGTGAAGTTCATGACGGCGCAGCTGTCATGGATTACATGGAACAAGAACAAGAAAGAGGTATTACCATCACCTCAGCAGCAACAACCTGCTTTTGGAAAGGTATGGACTCTTCCATGGAAGAGCATCGTATTAACATCATTGATACCCCAGGCCACGTAGACTTTACTATTGAAGTAGAGCGCTCTTTGCGCGTACTCGATGGCGCCGTGGGTGTATTTTGCGCGGTGAGTGGCGTTGAGCCACAATCAGAAACCGTATGGCGTCAGGCGAATAAATATCATGTGCCCCGCCTTGCTTTCGTTAACAAAATGGACAGAGCTGGCGCGAATTATTTACGCGTGGTTAAGCAAATTAGAGAGCGTCTTGGCGCAAAAGCAGTACCTATTCAAATGAACATTGGTGCTGAAGAAAAGTATCAAGGCGTGGTTGATCTCATCAGAATGAAAGCGATTGCTTGGGACGATGCCACCCAAGGTACACGTTTTGAATACCAAGATATTCCAGCCGATCTCAAAGACACCTGTCAAAAACTACATGAAGAAATGGTAGAAGCGGCAGCAGAAGCCAATGAAGAGCTAATGGAAAAATATTTAGAACATGGTGAATTATCAGAAGATGAAATTCGCCAAGGTCTGCGTATTAGAACCATTAAGAATGAAATCGTTCCGGTATTGTGCGGTTCGGCATTTAAAAACAAAGGCGTGCAAGCGGTACTAGATGCGGTGGTTTATTTCTTACCAGCGCCAGACGATGTGCCTGATGTGACCGGTATGGAAGATGAGCACACTAAGAAAGAAATTTCTCGTAAAGCGTCCGATGATGAACCTTTCTCTGCCTTAGCATTTAAGATTTTAAACGACCCCTACGTGGGCACGTTAACCTTCTTCCGTGTGTACTCAGGTACGCTAGAAGCAGGTACTACGGTTGAAAACACCATCAAAGGTAAGAAAGAACGATTTGGCCGAATTTTACAGATGCATGCTAATTCACGTGAAGAAATTAAAGAAGTGCGTGCAGGGGATATTGCGGCCGTGGTAGGTCTTAAAAACACCACCACTGGGGATACCTTGTGTGATCCTGAAAAACCCATCATTTTAGAAAAGATGATATTCCCTGAGCCTGTGATTTCCGTGGCAATTGAGCCAAAAACCAAAGCAGACCAAGAAAAAATGGGTATCGCTTTGAGCCGCCTCTCACGAGAAGATCCGTCCATGCGGGTCTATACCGATGAGGAATCTGGACAAACCATTTTGGCGGGGCAAGGTGAGCTTCATTTAGAAATTCTTGTAGACCGAATGAAACGAGAATTTTCCGTGGAAGCCAATGTTGGTAGCCCACAGGTTAATTACCGGGAAACCATTACTGCAGCGGTTGAGCAAGAAGGTAAATTCGTGCGTCAGTCCGGTGGTCGTGGTCAATACGGTCATGTTTGGATCCGCCTGGAGCCCAGAGAGCCCGGCGCAGGATTTGAATTTGTGGATGAAATTAAAGGTGGTGTGATTCCTAAGGAATACATTCCAGCTGTTTCCAAAGGTATTGTTGAGCAAATGCAAAACGGTGTCTTGGCTGGGTTCCCTGTCGTAGACGTCAAGGTTGCCCTCTTTGATGGTTCTTTCCACGAAGTAGACTCGAGTGAAATGGCGTTCAAGATAGCAGGTTCGATGGCCTTCAAAGAAGGTGCACTCAAAGCGAAGCCAAAATTGCTTGAACCTATTATGAGCGTTGAAGTTGTTACGCCCGAAGACTATATGGGCGATGTGATGGGTGACTTAAACCGACGTCGTGGCATTCTTCAAGGTATGGATGAGTCGCCAGCCGGTAAAACCGTTTCTGCTTTGGTTCCTTTATCAGAAATGTTTGGTTATGCCACAGCACTACGTTCAATGTCACAAGGTCGTGCTACTTATACAATGGAATTTAAAAAATATGCTGAAGCACCTAACAATGTTGCTGAGCAAGTGATGAGTAAGCAGCGGGGATAATGCAATGAAAAATCAAATTATACGCATTCGCTTAAAAGCGTTTGATCATAAGCTGATTGATAAATCAGCTAAAGAAATTGTGGAAACCGCGAAAAGAACAGGTGCACAAGTGAGAGGGCCTGTTCCCATGCCAACCCATAAAGAAAGATTCACCATCTTGGTGTCTCCTCATATCGATAAAGATGCGAGAGATCAATACGAAATTCGTACCCATAATCGCTTAGTGATTATTGCTGAACCTACGGATAAGACGGTTGATGCACTGATGAAGTTAGATTTAGCTGCAGGTGTAGACGTACAGATAGCGGTTAGTTAATTAGGGGCCCCTCGAGTTAGGGAGAGGGGAACAATTGGAGAAGAAAATGGCAATTGGTTTAATTGGTCGAAAATTAGGAATGTCTCGGGTGTTTACTGAGACTGGGAAAAGCATCCCAGTGACAGTCATCGAAGTACTGCCTAATCGAATTACACAAATTAAGACTGAAGAAAAAGAAGGCTATGCGGCTATCCAAATTACCACAGGGGCCAAGCGAGCTTCCCGCGTTAATAAACCGTCCGCTGGGCATTTTGCTAAAGCAGGTATTGAAGCAGGGCGTGGACTTTGGGAGTTTTGCCTTAATACTGAAGAAGGCAAAGATTTGCAAGTTGGTCAAGATATAACGGTTGATAGATTTGAAGTAGGCCAACGCGTAGATGTGGCTGGGATCTCCAAAGGTAAAGGTTTTCAAGGCCCGATTAAGCGATACAATTTCAGAACACAAGATGCAACCCACGGTAATTCACGCTCTCACCGTGCGCCTGGTTCGATTGGTCAAAACCAAACGCCTGGTCGTGTATTTAAAGGTAAGAAGATGGCCGGACACATGGGTTCAAAACGTTGCACAATTCAAAATATTGAAGTTGTGCGTGTAGATAAAGAGCGCCAATTACTTCTAGTACATGGTGCAATTCCAGGCAGTCCCGGTGGCGATGTCATTGTGAAACTGTCTGTAAAAACTAAAGTACTAGCAGATACGGCTGCCTAAGGAGGGTAGAATGAAGCTTGCTCTAGCCACTGATGGTGGTACAAAAAATATCGAAGTTTCAGAAGCTGCCTTTGGCCGTGAATATAATGAAGCGCTCGTTCATCAAGTTGTAGTTGCTTTGATGGCAGGCGCGCGTGCGGGCACCAAAGCGCAGAAAACAAGGGCCGAAGTACGTGGTGGTGGTGCAAAACCATGGCGCCAAAAGGGAACGGGCCGCGCCAGAGCGGGTACCATTCGTAGCCCCTTATGGCGTTCAGGTGGTCAGATTTTTGCCGCAAAGCCCCGCGATTTCAGCCAAAAAGTAAATAAAAAAATGTATCGTGGTGCGATGAAAGCGATTTTGTCAGAGTTAATTCGACAAAACCGTTTACAAGTCGTCAGTGAGTTTGTGTTAAATGAACCGAAAACAAAACCACTGGTCGCTAAGCTTAAATCCATGAATTTAGAACGCGTGTTAATTGTGGTGAAAGAGGTGGATGAAAATCTTTACCTCTCATCAAGAAATATTCCCAATGTGGCTATCAAAGAAGCTGCTTCTGTGAACCCTGTACAGCTACTCAAATATGACAATGTACTGATGACAGTTGATGCAGTAAGAAAGCTTGAAGAGGTGCTAGGATGAGCATGCATTCATTATCAAATGTTTTATTAGCGCCTATCGTTTCTGAAAAAGCAGCTCGGTCAGGTGAACGTGAAAATTCAGTTGCTTTTTGGGTTAACCCTAGAGCTTCTAAAATTGAAATTAAAAAGGCGGTTGAAGCTTTTTTCCCCAGCGTCAAAGTAGCGCAAGTTCGCACCATGGTGAAAGGTCGTGATTTTGTGAAATTTGGTTCAACTGAAGGGCGCGCTAAAAAGAAGAAAAAAGCCTACGTTACTTTAATGGAAGGTCATCAAATTAATTTTGCAGAGTTTGAAGGTTAAAGGATCATGGCAATAATCGAATTAAAGCCAACCTCTCCGGGACAACGTTTTAAAATTAACATTAAAACGGAAGGTTTGCATAAAGGGCGTCCCCATAAGAGCCTGACAAGTAAAAAAAATCGTATCCATGGTCGTAACGACATTGGACGAGTTACCGTTGATCATCGCGGGGGCGGGCATAAACGTCGCTTAAGACAAGTTGATTTCAAAAGAAACAAAGATGGTATTCCTGCACGTGTAGAACGTATTGAATATGATCCAAATCGCAGCGCTAACATTGCTTTGTTGGTTTATGCAGATGGTGAGCGTCGATACATTATTGCGCCAAAAGGTTTAGCCGTTGGTGCAACAGTTCAATCTGGGCAAGATGTTCCAATTTTAGTGGGTAATTGTTTGCCAATTACAAACATCCCCGTCGGTGCAACTATCCATTGTCTTGAATTAAGACCTGGAAAAGGTGCTCAAATGGTAAGAAGCGCCGGTGCCTATGCACAGCTTCTCGCTAGAGAAGGTACCTATGCTACCGTGAGATTACGCAGTGGTGAAATGCGAAAAGTTTTTGCACAATGCCGAGCGGTTATTGGTGAAGTGGGCAATGGTGAACATAACTTACGAGTTATTGGTAAAGCCGGTGCGCAAAGATGGCGTGGTGTTCGTCCCACCGTACGCGGTGTTGCGAAGAATCCTGTTGACCATCCATTGGGTGGTGGTGAAGGTCGTACTTCAGGTGGTCGTCCGCCATGTAATAAGAATGGTAAACCAGAAGGTAAGAAGACCCGAAATCGTCGTAAAGTATCTGGTCGATTCATTGTTCGTCGACGCGGTCAAAAGAAGAGTGAAAGGGGTTAAATAAGTGGCACGTTCATTAAAAAAGGGCCCATATTGTAGTCCAAAACTACTAAAAAAGGTCATAGCAACACGTAAAAGTGCTGGTGGTCGGGGACGCGTTGTCGTTCAGACTTGGTCGCGCCGCAGCACCATTGTTCCTGAATTTGTTGGTGCAACTTTAATGGTACACAACGGCAAAATTTTTGTGCCTGTGCTGGTTACCGAAAATATGGTTGGACACAAATTAGGTGAATTTGCGTTAACACGGACCTTCCGTGGCCATTCGGGCGATAAAAAGACATCTGCACCAGCAGCAAAACCTGCAGCGGCTAAGGGGTAAAAGATGGAAGTATCCGCTACATTAAAAAATGCTGGTATGTCAGCGCAAAAGGCCCGGCTTGTTGCGAATGAAATTCGAGGAAAGGCAGTTGAGAAAGCTGTAGTTCAACTTACCTTTATTCGCAAAAAAGCAGCAAAAGTCATGAAGAAGCTCCTTGAGTCAGCGATTGCAAATGCTGAGCACAACGAAGGTGCCGATATTGATGAATTGAAAGTGTCAACCATTATTGTTGATGAAGCCCCATCATTGAAGCGTTTTAAAGCGCGTGCAAAAGGGCGTGGCAATCGTATTGTTAAACGCCGTTGTCACATCAAGATCGTGGTGTCTGATATTGAAAGAAAAGAGAGGGCGTAAATGGGTCAAAAAGTTCACCCAACAGGCATTCGCTTAGGCATCATCGAAACCCATCGTTCGATGTGGTATGCCAATAAAAAGCAGTATGCAGATCTTTTATTGAGCGATCTTCAAACCAGAGAGTATTTACGCAAGAAATTGCAAAATGCTTTTGTTAGTCGTATCCAAATTGAGCGACCTGCACGTAATGCGAGAATTACCATTCATACAGCACGTCCTGGCGTTGTTATTGGTAAGAAAGGTGAAGATATAGAACATCTTCGTCAAAAAGTATCAACATTGATGCGCGTGCCTGTACATATCAATATTGAAGAAATTCGTCGCCCAGAATTGGATGCGTATTTGGTTGCAGAAAGTGTTGCACAGCAATTAGAAAGACGTGTTATGTTTCGTCGTGCAATGAAAAGAGCAGTTAGTAATGCGCTTCGTTTTGGTGCGAAGGGTGTAAAAATTTGCGTTGCTGGCCGTCTTGGTGGCGCAGAAATTGCTAGAACAGAATGGTACAGAGAAGGTCGCGTACCTTTGCATACCTTCCGTGCTGACATTGATTATGCAACAGCCATTGCTAAAACTACTTACGGCATTATCGGCGTGAAAGTCTGGATATTTAAAGGCGAAGTATTTGATACAGATCAACTTGGCCAAAATCAGACAGCCACAGCGAACGTGGAACAGCAGTAGAGGATCCTATGTTACAGCCAAAACGTACAAAATATAGAAAGCAACAAAAGGGTCGTAATCGTGGGCTGGCACTGCGTGGCAGTAAAGTAAGCTTTGGTGATTATGGGTTAAAAGCCGTTGATAGAGGCCCTGTTACTGCAAGGCAAATTGAAGCCGCAAGACGTGCTATGAGCCGTTACATTAAACGGGGTGGTAAAATTTGGATCCGTATTTTTCCGGATAAGCCTATCACTAAAAAACCCCTAGAAGTGAGACAGGGTAAAGGTAAAGGTAATGTTGAGTATTGGGTTGCTTTGGTTCAACCAGGCAAGGTCCTCTATGAAATTCAAGGCGTGACCAAAGAGATAGCGCAAGAAGCCTTTAAATTAGCGGCTGCGAAGCTCTCTGTGAAAACTGAATTTGTTGAAAGAACGGTGATGTAATGAAAGCAGAAGAATTGCGCCAACAAAATAAATCAACGCTGCAAACAACTTTAAACGATTTAGCTAAGCAGCAGTTTAAGTTGAAAATGCAGCTAGGCAGTGGGCAGCTGGCCAAAAATCATCAGCTAGGCCAGGTTCGTCGCGACATTGCGCGCGTGAAAACTGTATTAGCTGAAAAAGAGAAAGGGGAGTAGGGCCTATGACAGCAGCAATATCTCGTACCCTCGTGGGGCGCGTAACCAGTGATAAAAGGCAAGCTACTCGGACTGTCGTTGTTGAATGGTCCAAGCGCCACGATACTTACGGCAAAGTGATGAGAGGCCAAACCAAGTTACATGTTCATGATCCTAAGCATGAAAGCAATCTTGGTGATTTGGTAGAAATTATACAAGTTAGGCCAATATCTAAAACAAAAACTTGGCAGTTAGTTAAGGTTGTTGAAAAGGCGGAATAGTAACAACAAAAGCGTGTAGCATTTTATTTAGCTACTAGCAATGTTATTATATTCGACCTTTTATATTTGCCTTGCTGTCGTTATAAGTGGATTTAAGCGGAGAGTGTCATGATTCAGATGCAAACGGTTCTTGACGTGGCGGACAACAGTGGTGCCCGTCGAGTGATGTGCATCAAGGTCCTTGGTGGATCAAAAAGGCGTTATGCAGGTATTGGCGATGTCATCCGAGTTACGGTGAAGGAAGCCATTCCACGTGGGAAAGTAAAGAAAGGCGATGTTTTATTGGCTGTCGTTGTTCGCACCAGAAAAGGTGTGCGTCGTGATGATGGCTCGCTCATTCGCTTTGATGGGAATGCTGCTGTGCTGCTCAACGCACAACAGCAACCAATTGGAACGCGTATTTTTGGACCTGTTACGCGCGAATTGCGTTCTAATTATATGAAAATTATTTCTCTCGCACCTGAAGTGCTTTAACAGAAAAGAGATAGCTATGCGAAAAATTAAAAAGGGCGATAAAGTTAAGGTGATATCCGGCAAAGACAAGGGCCGAATTGGTACTGTACTTAGCGTATTGGCCAATGGTTCGGATCTGTCCGTTATCGTAGAAGGGGTTAACGTTCGTAAAAAGCACGTTAAGCCAGTGCCACAAAGAGAACAACCAGGTGGTATTGTGCCTAAAGAAGCACCTATGCCTGCTTGTAAAGTTGCCTTATTAGATCCCACCACGAACAAGCCAAGTCGTGTTGGCATTAAAAAGTTAGCTGATGGCAAAATGGTTAGAGTATTCAAGTCATCGGGTGAGGTGGTAGATGCCTAAGAAAGCAGCAAAAAGCCAAGACCAAAAGGGCGGCAAAGTACGTTTAAGAAAGCACTTTATTGATAATGTTGTGCCTGCGCTAAAGCAGCAGTTTAAATATGACAACGTCATGATGGTGCCAAAAATTCAAAAAATTACCCTGAACATGGGCGTCGGCGCGGCAGCAGATGACAAAAAAATTATTAAAGCAGCGCAAGATAACTTAACGCAAATTTCAGGACAGCTAGCGGTAATTACCTTAGCGCGCAAATCAGTCGCTGGCTTTAAAATTCGTGAAGGCTGGCCCATTGGCTGCAAAGTCACTTTACGTGGTGACAGAATGTATGAATTTTTAGATAGATTGCTCAGCATCGCATTGCCTCGTGTGCGTGACTTTCGTGGTTTAAATCCACGTTCCTTTGATTCGCGTGGCAACTACAGCATGGGTATCAAAGAGCAAATTACTTTCCCGGAAATTGATTATAACCAAGTTGATACAGTACGTGGTTTAGACATTACTATCACCACGTCCGCGAAATCAGATGAAGAAGCGCTTGCTTTGTTAAGAGCTTTTAACTTCCCGTTTCGTGAAATTAAAACTGCTGAGGTAAAAACGAATGGCTAGTAAGCGCATGTTACGTCGTGAAAAGAAGCGCGTTAGTTTACAAAAGCACAGGGAGAAACGCATTGCACTGCGTGCTCAATTGAATGATCCCAGTGTAGATATTGAAACGAAATTTGAAATTTTAGCCAAGCTTGAAAAACTGCCGCGCGATACGAGTAAGATTCGGTTATCAAATCGTTGCAACATGACAGGTCGTAGTCGCGGTGTTTACCGTAAGTTTGGGTTATGTCGAAATGAGTTACGTCGCCGCGCTATGATGGGAGAAGTTCCCGGCTTAGTAATGGCTAGCTGGTAATAAAGAGGAAGAAACAATGAGTATGCAAGATCCTATCGCGGATATGTTTACACGGATCCGTAATGGACAAGCTGCCAACCATGCGCAAGTTTCCTTGCCATCGTCAAAGGTCAAGGTAGCCATCGCTAAGGTATTGTTAGAAGAAGGTTACATCAGTGGTTTTAATGAAGAAACGCTAGATGGAAAACCTACTCTTAAAGTTGAATTAAAATATTTTGATAACAAACCTGTTATTGAAATGATAAAGCGCATTAGTAAGCCTGGTTTGCGTATTTATACCAGCGCTAAGGAAATGCCAGAAGTAATGGATAAATTAGGTGTCGCTATTGTCTCAACTTCAAAAGGAGTGATGACAGGCCGTGCAGCGGTAGCCGCTGGACAGGGTGGCGAAATCCTGTGTTATGTAGCGTAAGGGTGGAATATGTCATCAAGAGTTGCTAGAAAACCCATTGAAGTGCCAAACGGCGTAGATGTTCGCGTTCAGGATGCGATGGTGGCGGTTAAGGGAGCAAAAGGCGAATTAAAGCTCGATATTCCTGCAGGCGTTTCTGTTAAATTTGAAGATAAGCAAATTCTAATTGCGCCAAGTGAGGGTGCAGAAAATGCGGATGCGATAGCAGGAACCATTAGAGCAATATTGAATAA
>CAZHSJ010000046.1:0-15688 GCA_964535225.1 Uncultured Candidatus Berkiella sp.
ACTATGAATTCAAGGAATATTACACAACGATTTCCGTTGGCGGCTCTAATCTCTTGAATGACCCCTATCGCACGGCATACGGATCTCCACTGATTGGCAGAATGTTCTATGCTTCGCTGATTTTCGACATCAATAAAATTTAAGTGGCGTTAGCTGCCGGTTGGCAGACGGAAAAATTCAGATTACCGGCTAAAAAATGAAACAGGCTTTCGTTTCGATACTTATCGCTGCGTTTTTATTCGGATGTTCATCCAATACAGAACAAGCGCAAAACAACT
This sequence comes from Uncultured Candidatus Berkiella sp., assembly GCA_964535225.1. Lineage (GTDB taxonomy): Bacteria > Pseudomonadota > Gammaproteobacteria > Berkiellales > Berkiellaceae > Berkiella. The sequence continues at coordinate 279 of CAZHSJ010000046.1, forward strand.
CTTCATCTGCAACAGACTCCACACTTGCTGAAAAACCCGCAGCTTCAAAAATATCAGGCGCTGTTGCCGATTCGCTGCTTGCGCAACTTTGCCGTAAATGGTATTCCAAAAAAATCGTGATGAGCGATATTGCCATACGGAGTCATAGGGGTCAAATAGCCATTCCTTTAATAAGGTAGGCACATGACAATATTATCTTAATTGATTAATCCTAAAAAAAATAATAAATTCACTTTCTTAATTGATTACTTCAACTTAGTTCCTGTTAGGGGCATTCAATAGTGAGTCACGATAAGTTTTATTCTAAAGCGCATTTTTATGATTTATTGTTTCGATTTAAAGATTTAGCACAAGAAAACCAAACGTTGATTGATTTGTATCAACGCATTAATGGGAAAGCGCCTACCTCCTTTTTAGATATTGCGGCAGGGCCTGCGAGTAATGCCATTGAAATGAGCAAACGTGGCATATTAAGCATTGCCATGGATTACTCCCAAGAGATGGTTGATTATGGATTATTACGTGCCAAGGAGGAAAAAGCGGAAATAAGTTACTTCCAGGGTGATATGCGGGATTTTGTTTCGCCCAAAAAAGTTGATATGGCCGCCATCTTCATGATTAGCACCAGTTATTTGCTCACCAATGAAGATATGATTAATCATCTTAACACCATGGCAAATAACCTCAATGCAAATGGTATTTACGTTTTAGAAATGCCACATCCTATTGATATGTTTGCCGTAGGAAGGGACTCTTTAGCAAAATGGCAAGAGAAATGGGATGATTCCTGGCAGGAGATCTGGGAAGAGTATTGGGAACATATTGAGGGAGATACCAGAGTATCGCTGCAATGGGGCGAGCCAACTGATCCTTTTGATCCTATCACACAAATTCGTCATATTACGGCAAGATTAAAATATCAAACCCCAACTGAGTCAGGTGAAATAGTGGATCACAGCCCACAAAGAGAATATACCTTTCAAGAAATGAGGGCGCTTATTCAATTAAGTGGCGCTTTTGAGCTGCATAGTGCCATTGGAAACTGGGATGTAACTATTCCCTTTAATAATGATAAAGAGGCTAAACGGATGATTTTGGTGCTGAGAAAGATTTAGCAGATAAAGTGCCCTCAGATGGCTATAGATTTAGAGACATCGAAGCGGTGAAGGTGCGCGAAAGTAGAAGTAGGTCGGGCAAAGTCTTCGTGCCCGACATCTTAATAAAAAACGTAACCGCTCATACCGGCTGCTTGCAAAGTATTTCGCTGGATATCGCATAAAGGGCGGTAAGTAGACATCAACGTGTCAGCAGTAACAAAAAAACTATCATGTATAAATTTATATCTTAAGATGTCGGGCACGAAGACTTTGCCCGACCTACTTCTGATCTCACACTATAACGCGTAGCGTTTAGTTGTGAGAATGTCACTCATTAAATTATTTACTTTTATTAATTTTATTTTGCAGCTCATCCGGCTTAATTTCACCTGCAATAATATCTATGTCCATTTCCTTGGTGGCGGGGGACTTCCCAATAATAAAGGTGGGGGTTCCTCTTAAACCAATACTCATGGCTATTTTTCGGTTAGCCTGTAATTCTTCCTCAATTTTGGGCGAACTCATGTCTTTTTTCAGCTTGTCTACATCAAGCCCTGCTTCTTTAGCCAATGAAAAAATAGTTTCTTCCGTCAGGGCGCCATTGTATTCCATTAATTTGGCATGAAGGGGTAAATATTTATTTTGTTCGCGTGCTGCGAGTGCCGCTTTTGCCGCTAACAAAGAGGCTTCACTTAAAACAGGTAATTCTTTATAGATTATTTGCACATTTTTATTGGTTGATTGCGCATTGGCTAAAACGCCATGCATTACTTTACAGTGTTTGCAATTATAATCAAAAAACTCGACAACGCTCACCGTTGGTTTTGAAACGCCGTTATTAGGGCTTTTACTGTTAAAAACATCATCTAAATTCGCTTTTACGGCTTCTTTGCCTTTTTCAACCCAAGCTTGCATTTCCTTATTTTGCAGGGCTACAATGGCCTGGGTGATGACTTCAGGGTTAGCAACGATATATTCCTGAACGATTTTGCCAATTTCTTCTTTTTGCTCTTTGGTAAAGTCTGCGGCGTTGGCAGAATGAGCTAATAAAATAAGTGCTGGTAAAATAGCAAGCTTGATGTATTTACGCATTAGTTTCTCTTTAATGAGTGACTGTAATGAACTAGTATCGACAGTGAATTAATTGAGTTAAAGTTGGTAGTGAGCAGAATTATTAGCGCTGTGTTTATGGCCAGAGAGTGTCAAATGGTTATTAAGGCAGAATTACAACCTTAGTTCCAATGTCAGCAACCTTAAAAATCTCTTCGATTTCATCATTGGTAACAGCAATGCAACCTAGCGTCCAATCCCGCATGGTGTGCCATTTTCCTTTACCCTCTAAATGGGGTGCCAGACCATGGATCATAATATTGCCACCAGGATTAACGCCGCTTGTTTTAGCGTTCTTTTGCTGTTCAACGGAAGGGTAGGATATTTTTAAGGAGAGATGAAACTGGCTTTGGGTATTTTTTCCTACAATAAAGTAAGTTCCCTCTGGTGTTTTACCATCACCTTCTTTAACTTTATTACCAAAAGGAGAAAAGCCAAGTGCAATTCGATAAGACTTGATGGCCTTGTCTTTGTGGAATACGGTCATGACTCTTTTATGTTTCTCAACTAAAATAGTGTCGATCTGGGCTTGCCTAAGCGATTTAGGATTTTTACCTGGATGTATATTCTGGTAGCAATGGGCCCACGTTGAGGTGAGCATCAGTCCAATGAGAAGAGGCAAGCGGAAATATAACTGCCACATACGCCATCCTATAGCTACAATTCCCTATTGTGTTTTAAGTATAGAAAAACCTCCTCAAACTTTGCAATGAGAAATTAGCCAGAATGTCACATATCAATTGAGGGTATCTGATGCCAACGGGGATTGGGCATCGTCATCACCTATAGTGTCTTTAAGTTTGCGGCGACGCAGCAAATAGATTGGCAGGCCAGAAATAACAAACAAGCTGGCGATCAGCACTGTTTTAAGCGGGGTAGAAAAAATGATCCAAGAGCAAAATCCTAAAGAAGCAATCCCACAGAGCCACTTCCAATAGGGTTCTTTACGTTTTGGGGTAACAAGTAATTTAAGATAGGCAACGCAAGAAATAATATAAACAAACAAAAAGGCCACAACAGAGAGATCGATAATAAAATTAACTTTTTCAGCTAAGCTTTCATGGTGCGTCAGAATAAGTAGGAACACAGTACCAATGCAACTTAAAATAAGGGCAAATATAGGGGCGCCATACTTGTTACGCTTAGCAAATATTTTAGGTAATAAACCATCTTCTGCGATGCCAAGTGCAATCTGCCCGCTTGCCAGCGTCCACGCATTAACCGCGGTTATGCAAACAATACAGGCAAGAAGGGAAACAAGTAAATACCACTTACCCCCAAAAATAATTTTAGCTGTGTCACTATAAGGGGCGACGGAATTGCTTAACTCATTGCCTGGGATAACGCCCATGATGCCTAAGCTACTAATAAAGTAAACAACAGCAACAAAGAGGGTGCCAAATATCAGGGCTCTTGGGATGGTTTTTCTAAGATCTTTCACATCATTTGCGGCTGCGGTAGCGGTCTCAAAGCCAATGAAGCCCCAGAAGGTGAGTAACATCACACTGTTGAGTAAGCTTGAGGTTTCTTCACTAGAATCTACCACGGTAAAATTGGACTTATCAAAGAAAAAGAGGGCGGCAATAGGCACCAATAAGAGGGGGATCATTTTAAAAGCTATCCAAATAAGCTTTGCATTTCCGGCGTAGTAAACACCTTTAAGATTAATCGCAGTAATAACAATAATAATGACAAGCTCAAGGCCCAGGTTAAAGTAATGAGAATGTACGCCCAACAGAGGGAGCACGTAACCTACAGCAGAAATAATGATGGCACTGGTGCTTACCCAGGAAATAACCCAATACGTCCAGCCCGTGAAATAGGAGGCGGTTTGTCCAAAGGCTTCTTGAACATAGGCATGTGGCCCCCCTGTTCTTGGGAAGCGTGTGCAAAGCTGAGTGAACATAATAGCAAGAAGGATGGCGCCAATGCTTGACATAACCCAACCTGTGAGGCTGAGGTGGCCGTAGGCGGCAAGATTTGCTGGGAGCATCAAACCCGATCCAATTTGGCTGATCGTAACCAATTCGAACACAGACCAAAAACCAATTTTACCTGACATTGATTGATAGTTCCTTTGGGTTGTGAATGGTTAGAACTAATTTGAGCTTCTTACCCTAAGAGAGCAAACCTTATAACATAAATAGATTCCCCTCGCAATTGATTAACCCCCAAGCTGATAATAGGGCAATTATAGCTGCTAAATTGCAATTGGCCTTGTCATTTAAATGAAAACCGGGGCAGCAAGCCCCGGGATGAAAAGAAGAAAATTGAATGAGATGCTTTTTAGTAGCCTATCAGCTTAGCAATTAGCTTAAAAGCCCTAAAGGTTGATTCCTTATAAGGGGGGGTTGCCGGCAGAAGATCTATCAACATAAATCGTTTGCGCTCAACAACTGATTTGGCATGCGAAAAGGTTTTGAACCCTTGTTCGCCCACGTAGGCGCCAAACCCGCTTTTACCAATACCTCCAAAAGGAAGATACCTATTCGTTATTTGCATCATGCAATCATTAACACATCCGCCGCCAAAGGATAGGGATTTGTTAACTTTGCGGATAGCGTCTTTATCTTTTGAAAAGTGATACAAGGCGAGGGATTTTGGTAATTTTTTCAAATTGCCAATCAATATATCCAGATCTTTATACACCAAAATAGGAAGAATGGGGCCAAAAATTTCTTCTTTCATGAGTGGTTCATTGAAAGACTCTATTTCAACGAGGGTTGGTTCTATTTTAAGCTTTTCAAAATCATGGTTACCGCCCCAAATTATTTTTGCATCTGTTAGTCGCTGAGTTAATCGTTGAAAATGTGTTTCGTTAATAATTTTGCAGTAATCAGGATTGTTAATTGGATCTTTGCTATATAACTTAACAATCTGATTTTCTAGTGCTTTGATAAAATCATTTTTACGAGAAATATGAACGCATATATAGTCAGGGGCAATACAGCTTTGTCCTGCATTGATAAATTTACCCCAAGCTATTCGCCTTGCCGCTAAAGAAACATCCGCGGTTTCATCAATAATAGCAGGGCTTTTTCCACCTAATTCAAGAACAAGCGGCGTAAAAGTATCTGCCGCTGCGTGCATGATGCTCATCCCAGCCTTTGCATTACCCGTGTAAAAGATAAAATCATAATGGCTGCGGGTTAATTGTTCAGTTTGAGAAGGGCCACAATCAACGGCACAAATATATTCTTGTGGGAAATGCTGATTAATCATGTCCATGATCACATTGCTCACGTTGGGGGCTGATTCTGAGCATTTTAAGGTGATGCAATTTCCAGCGCCTATAGCACTAATGAGCGGCCTCATTGAGAGTAAAAACGGAAAATTCCAAGGACAAATAATTAAACAAACGCCGAATGGTTCATAGTAAATTTTTGAGATACTAGGGCTTAAGAAGAAATTTCTATCCACTTGCTTTGCTTTAGCCCAGCTTTTAAGCTTTTTAATGTAAAAGTTTATTTCATTAATAACGAGCATTATTTCGCTCAAATAACTTTCTATCGGGCTTCGTCCAAGATCCTTATATAAAGCATCAAGCAAAATTTGTTCGTGTTGTCGGATAAGCTTTCTTAAGCTTTTAAGTTGGTGAATTCTAAATTCTACTGGCCTTGTCACTTCGGAGTTGAAATATTCTTTTTGCGACGCAACAATATTGTCAATTTCATCCATGTAAACGGGTTCCGAGGTTTTAAGTGGATTATTTTTTGATGCGATCACAATTTGTGTAGACATTCAATTCTCCATAGTAGAAGAAACTGGTTAAAAGCCTGTTTATAGTGAAGCAGATAAAAAGACAATCGACAAATTAAGAAGCAAAAAACACCAGCCTTCTGATAAAAAGGCTGATGTTAAAGAGGGTTTTATTGTTAGAATGCAAACTATAGAGGGCTGTCACCGCCTTGCGCTCGGGGCATTTTAGAAGGGCGACAAGCAACTTCTCCTGAGGGGGTTTTGAAGCAACCGCCCTTTATCTCGTTATTGTTCATTCCAGTAAACGAGCATCTATCACATTCAATTTTACCACTGCAAGCATCAACAGCTTCTTTGGGGGGTTTAGGCAAACAGGCAAGCATCCCTTTACCGTCTGGTCCGTTAAAGCAAACACCGTCATGGCTTTTGCCACCTGGGCCTGTAAATGAGCAGGCATCATCTTTAGCTTTACCAACACAAGCTTCCATCGCTTGTCTTGGAGGGCCACTATGACCATTAGGACCATTAGGACCACCTTGACCCTGGCTTGGGTTTTGCTCGGCAAAAGCTGTTATTGAAAATGAAAATACAAGCAAACTAACTAAACCTGGTTTAATTTTCATGTCTTACTCGCTTAAAATAGATGACGAAAAAGAAGATAAGTTCTACAATCCTAGCTCTATTTTGTTGCTTGCGCTCAAAATTGTAGGTGTAATTACTATCTTAGGTGTTGTATGAAAAGTTTTATGGGCTATGGCAAAGTTACTCTCTTTATTGTTTTCACCTTTTTATTTTTTACCATTCAAAAGATGTACGCGATGAATCCATCAGATAATTCAACAAAAGCGGCTATGCGCACCATAGCAGAGAAATATGAACAAGCCTTTTTTGAAAGATATCCAGAACAAGCGTTACACTGGGGAAGAAAGGATGCCATTCTTGATAGGTTTACTGATACTAAGTTATCAGCTTTTGAGAAATGGAATAAAGTTGAAGATAAATTTCTTCATGATCTTAATGCGCTTAATGTTGAGGAGTTGAAAGGTAGCCCAGAACACCTCACCTACCAGTTACTTAAAGAAACGTTAGAAAATGAGAAGCAGGCTAGAGTATGTAAAAACGAATTGTGGCATGTTAATCCATTATGGGGTTGGCATATCGTTGCCTCTGTTGTTGCGGAAAAACAACCCGTTGGCACCCCAGAATACAGATCTGCCGCGATAAAGCGCTGGCGCACTTTTAAAGATCTTACTTCGGTGGAAATTGATAACCTTAAGATTGGTCTAAGAGAAGGATATAGCGCCCCAAAGCCGGTGGTGCAACGTGTTATTAAACAATTAACGATACTGCTCAACACGCCCATTGAAGACTCTCCTTTTTTTGCGTTTGCTAAGCGTGATGGCACGCCTGAATTTAAAAATGAAATGGCGCGGTTAATTGAAAATGAGATTTATCCTGCCTTATCTCGCTATGCACAGTTCTTAGAAACCGAATATTTGCCTCAAGCAAGAGATAAAGTAGGCGTTAGTTCACTGCCTAATGGTGAACAATGTTATAAAGCAAAAATAATAAAAGAAACAACCCTGAATGTTCCTGCGCAAGCTATTTTTGATTTTGGCCTAAGCCACATGCAACAAATTAAAAGAGAAGTGGCCACTATTGGGGAGCGGGAGTTTGGCATTCAAGAAATATCTGAAGTATTTCGCATTGCTAAAGAAAAATCGCGACATTACTTTCACTCAGAGCAAGAAATTTTAGATTACAATTTGGCCGCCCTTGCGCGCGTGAAAGAAAAGAGCCCGGCATGGTTTGATCACTTACCTAAAGCCGAAGGCATTATTAAACCCTATCCGCCGCATCGTGCCATCACGGGCGCCCCAGGGGAATATCATCCCCCAGGTGATGATGGCGAACCGGGGATTTTTTACATTAATACCCATGATCCACAAAATAGAAGCCGTATCGATTTAGAGGCAACCTTATTTCATGAGCTTATTCCTGGCCATCACTATCAAGTTGCCTTAGTAGTGGAAAACAAATCATTTTTACCCCTCAATAAGTATTTATGGAATTCAGGGTATGGAGAAGGATGGGCCTTATATACAGAGCGCTTAGCAGATGAAATGGGCCTTTATTCAGACGACATTTCTCGATTAGGCATGTTATCTAACGAAGCCCTAAGAGCCGCGCGTTTAGTGGTTGATCCTGGCATGCATGTGATGAATTGGTCCAGAGAGCAAGCCGTTGAATATCTTAAAATGCACACGGCGATGGACGACGCCATTATTGAAAGTGAAGTTGATAGATACATCATGCTAGCAGGGCAGGCGACCTCCTACATGCTTGGTAAACAGCAGATAGAAAAGCTACGTGATCAAGCGAAAGCCAAACTTGGGAATAATTTTGATATTAGGCAATTTCATAATCAAGTGTTAAAAAATGGCACTGTCACGTTGCCTATGCTTCAAGCACAAATTGAAGACTGGATAGATAAGCAGGCCTAAATGCATATCACTTAATGGTTCACTTAACCATTAAGTGATTGCTTTTGCTTCATAATTGCTTCTGTGGAATCATAAGTGCAAGTCCTTTTTTTCACACTGCCCCTCAGACAGTTTTTTACTCCCTTCATTCTTAACTACGACTATAGTCTGATACCCCTGAATATATAACCCATATACAGTGATCTAATACAGTGCATTCTGTAAGGGCGCTCGTCATGAAATTTGATGATATTGCATCAAAGATAAGTGAAGTTACACATAGTTATTATGTGCAAGTCAAAGCGGTGCTGACAAATTCTATTCAGTATATTCTTGACTCCGGATTGTTGGGTTTACTTGTCGATAAAATTATTTCTGATCTGTATGCGCTTTATTGGTTGCCGCTTAACACAGTACACCATATTGAAACTGTCTTCTCTGTGAATGTTCAATCAGAAAGCGAGCCGCATGAAGAAGATAATTCAAATTCAGTTATAACCAGTGAGGAGATTAATCTTACGGGATCAGAAGATGAATCTGATGAGGATATCGATGATGAGATTGATGAAGAGTTAGACGAGGAATTAACCCTTGAAGAAATTCAAGCCATGGAGAAAGCGAAAGCAGGAGAAGAGGAGGATGGGGGGTATTCTGAACTAGAATATGTGCAATATGGAAATACCATTTTCGAAAACAGTGTCCCAAGAGATTTAGGCTTGTCGCCATTTTCAGGAGAAGTCATAAAAATTTATTTGCCGGTGATTGATATATTTGAAACGGGACCTGTAATTTTTCCAGATATTGACATCGAAGAACCACCAGAAGAACCACCAGAATATCAACGTTGCGAACTCGAACCAAAAGATCCCCCTCTAAAAGAGCTAGGTAGCCCACCTGAGGCAACAGTTACGATAACTTCCTTTGTAGATGAAGTAGATTCCAAAAATGGCATAACCTCCTTACGCGAAGCGATTGTTACGGCTAATGGGACAACTGCAGACGAAGTAATATACCTAACGGCGGGTACGTATGAATTGGGTTTAACAGGCAAAGGAAAGGATACAGAAAACTTTGGTGATTTGGATATACTAGATAATTTGACTATTGTGGGCAATGGGCTTGGGGTTACATTTATTGATGCTAACCTTATTGATAGAATTTTAGAAGTTTCTGCAAATGTTACCTTAACCTTATGGAATTTAACTATTACGGGTGGGTTGTCTGTTGGTGATGACGGCGGCGGGATTTTAAATAAGGGTAATTTAAATTTATATAACGTGAGCATTGTTCAAAATGCCGTTGAGCAAAATGGAGATGGCGGCGGTATTGCTTCTATAGGTGGTGGAAGTGTTTTGATCGTTAATAGCATTATTAGTGAAAACACATCAGAAAGAGCGGGTGGTGGTATTTATTATGAAGGCTTATCAATTAAAGGAAAATTAATCGGCGATCTTGATATAGAAAATAGCATTATCAGTGATAATTTGGCGCTACGTAATGGCGGCGGAATTTACATTACCGACACCCCGGATGCAAAAATACTTTCAACGGTGATCCATGAAAACACGACAAATTCAGGTAATAGCGCCTTAAGTGGTGACAGCGGTGGTGGTATTTTTACAAACAATACCACGTTACTCATTGATGATAGCACCATCGCGTGCAATGAAACTTTTCAAGGGGGTGGTATTGCTTCTAATAAATCTGAAATTGTCATTGTAGATAGCACTATTTATGATAATTTTGCCAATGGCGGAAAAGGGTTCCCAGGAAGTGGGCAAGGTGGGGGTATTTTTTCTACTTTTTCAGACTATGACATTATTAATTCTACCATTTCAGGAAATGTAGCTTCTGAGGGTAGCGCTATCGATGCCAACAATCAAAGTACCTTTGAAATCTTTAATACGACTATTACCAATAACGTTGCTGAATCAAAAGGCACAACAGGGGCTGTTGAAAGTGCTTCGGGTAGCGCAATTACTTTAGAAAGTACTATTATTGCCAATAATCTACAAGCAGATAATAGTCTGGATCAAGATATAGTAGGAAAAACCTTTACCTCGAATGGATTTAATTTAATTGGCGATATCAGTGAATCGGATTTAGTCGCGCAAGGTTCAGATATCATTGGCCAAGATCCTCTTTTAGGGCCCTTGCAAGACAACGGCGGGCTCACTTATACGCATGCCTTGTTGAATAGTAGCCCCGCTATAGATTCTGGCAGTAACCCTTTATCGCTTTCTTCTGATCAGCGCGAATTTCCGTTTGTTAGAGAATCGCCCTCTGGGGAGCCGGACATTGGTGCTTATGAAAAACAAGGGTTACTTGCTCCTATTTTTCTAGATATGGACGGGGATGGGGTAGAGATCATCAGTATACTTTCCACGTCCCTCTTATTTGATGCTAATCAGGATGGAGTAAAAGATCTTATTGGTGGTTGGGTTGCTGCGGATGATGCCTTTTTAGCCTTCGACTATAATGGCGATCGTCAGATTACAGAAACTGCTGAAATCGCTTTTACTGTCTATAATCAAAACGCGAGAACCGATTTAGAGGCATTAAGGCTCACCTTCGATCAGAATCAGGATAATGTGTTTGATTCGCTAGATGATGCCTTTAGTCAATTTGGAATTTGGCAGGATAAAAACCAAAATGCAATCAGTGAGCCTGGCGAGTTCATGTTACTGCAGGATGCTGGAATTACATCGCTTTCTGTTATTAGTTCTCATATTGAAGAAGAAGTTGTTGGAAGTGTGATTACCTATGGCCATAGTTACTATACGCTGGCCAATGGAGATACCCACAGCCTTGCAGATGTTGTGATCCGTTTCTTGGAAACGACGGTAGCTTCAGCAGAGCTACCCGAAGGTGGAAGCACCCCGCCACCAGCGACAACAGCTGAAGTTATTCCGCCAACACAACCGGAAGGCAACCCTACTTGAATAAGTTTGAATAAGTGCCTAATTCGTTGCCATCTTTAGGTTTGTTTGCACAACGCGATGTTTATCAATTATTAATTCAATCGCATCGAGCCCTTTTTCAATAGAGGCCAGATCTGGTCCAAAGCTAATACGGCAATACTGATTATATCTTGCATAAGGGCGCCTTTTTTCAGGATTAACATCAAAAAATATTCCGGGCACCGTGATAACTTTTTCCCTTAAACCTGCTTCAAAGAAAGCCATGCCATCATTAAGTGGTTCAGGGAGATCCGATAAATTTGCCCAAATATAAAATGCGCCACAAGGCGGAGATTCAACGATTATTCCCATGTTCTTCAGGCGATCTAACATATAATTTCTTTTTTCTTTAAAACATTGCTGCAATATGGCTGCCTCTTGTTGCATTTGATTTGGGCAAATTAATTTAGCGGCTTCAAATTGCAACGGATTATTAGCGCCACCATCTAAAAAGGAACCAGCGCTACCAACGGCATGAATAACTTCTTTGGGAGCAAGGGTCCAGCTAATCCGCCAGCCTGGGTAACGCCAATTTTTGGTTAAACCATCAACAATGATGATGGGATCTCTATCTACATCATCCACAAACTCAGCAGCAGAAACCGTTTTACCCGGATGATGATCATCGTTGTAGATATAATGGGAATAGAATTCATCCATAATAAAGGAACAGTGATATTCTCTTGCTAAATTCACCCATTGTGCGAGACGTTCACTTTGAATAAGTTGGCCAGTTGGATTGCATGGGTTGCTCATCAGTAATGCTTTTAAACCACGGCCAAGAATTTCTTCTTTTATTTTATCAATCGACACTTCATAGTAGTTACTTGCGTTTAATAAGATTGGAATGGGAATAAAAGCTTTAAAAATGCTTAATAGTTCCTCATAAGCAGTATAGTCGGGTAAGAAATGCCCCATGTTAATATTTCCCAGAGCAGCAACGAGCCGGGTTAAAGCTATTCGACCACCACCACTAATGCTCACGTTCTCATAGGTGTATTGTGATTTTTTGTTTGCTCTGTATAAGGTATTATAAAGTTCAGCAACTTTTTTTCGTAATTCAAGTTGGCCCAGCACAGGACTGTATTCATGTTGATGAGCATCAATGACAAGGTTGGTTATCCTGGCGGGCTCATCAGTTAGTTCGTTTGTTTGTGGTGCACCTTGCCCTAGATTTATCCAACTTGCATCATGTGGTGTGTAGCCCATTTCTTGGGCGCGATGCATAACATAAATAACGCCTGTGCGAGCAACATTTCTAAAGCCAGGAATAGAAATAGACATTATATATCCTTATAGCATTTGGCGTAACGCGGGTCCTAAAATCAATTATAACCAATAATCATTCTAAGTTTTTTGCTTTAATTTTACAAATTAGGGACTAAAGCAATCCAAAAAATATCATGGAATCTGGATTACTATGTTAAAAGCTCGCAATAAGATGGAACGCCTCGTTTTAAAGTGTAACGAGTATAGATAAGCTTGTATCATCCTCTTTTAACTGTGAAGCTTTTCAGTATTTATAAAAATGCTAATAAATATATTAGCATTTAAGTGACATAATTAATATTACATAATCAATATTACACAATCATCATAGTCTACAAACATGTGTTTGTTGATATCACCTTTTTCTAATTTAACATGATTTTTAAGGTTATTTTATGAAGTTAAGCCAAACCTCCTCATTTCTGTAGTATTTTTAAATTAATTATTTAAAGTGACCAAAATATATAGACAATATTAATCTCTTGAATTATTGTTGTGCTTCACTTGTATTTAAAGTTAATAGGGAGGTTTGATATGGTCGATATTTTTCAATCCATTATTTCGGGCGACGTTAATGCAGTGAAAGCAGCCTTGGATCAAGGTACCAATCCTAATACCATTGGTCAGGATGGTTTATATTTAATTCACTATGCTGCCATGTCTAATCAACCACAAGTTTATGATCTTTTAATATCTTATCAAGCTAATGTGAATGCTACAGATTTTCACAACAATAATGTGCTGTATTATGCAGCAAGGCACGGTGGTTCAAGCGAATTTTTTACCAAAATTATCAATGATGGCGTGTTGATTAACAATCAAAATAAAATAGGGCAAACAGCTTGTCACATCGCTTCAAGAATAGGTAATGTTGATGCCCTTAACGGGTTATTAAAGGCCGGAGCGAATGTAAATATCAAAGACATTGTTGGCAAAACCCCCTTACATGATGCTATTAAAACAACCCATCCGGAAGAGATTTTGCTGCTTATCGAATATGGCGCAGACATTAATGCTAAAGATAAATATAATGCAACGCCATTTAGTTTGGGTATTGCCTCAACTAATGCAGATATAAACGAGATCTTTAACATACCTGTTTTATCCAAGCTGAAAATCCCGGTTGAGAATTTACTTTTTGAGGCGGTTGTTACTCACGATGTGGTTGCGGCAGAATTAGCATTATCAAAAATACCAGCTAATGCCACTAATGAACACGGATTAACGCCATTGCATTTGGCCGCGCTTCATGGCGATGTCGAGATGATCAAAATACTACTAGCACATGATGCCAGTCTTATTCAAACCGATTTTGATGGGATCCAGGCAATACATTTTGCCGCTATGTCACATCAAGTTCAAGCGCTTGACACGTTGCTTAGTATGGGGGGCGCTGTTAATGCAGTTGATAAACAGGGTAATACGCCTTTACATTATGCTTGTAAACATGCTGATTCCATCGATATTGTTCAAAAAATAGTCGATTCTGGGGCCTTTATTAACACTCAAAATAATCAAGGCGAAACAGCGCTACATTTAGCAGCTCAAGATGGTAACTTATTGGTAGTAAAATTCCTTGTTGAACACCAAGCGAACACAGAATTAAAAGATAATCAAGGCGAAACGGCCTACCAAGAAGCAATTAAAACGCATCACCCTGATGTTGCTCACTTTTTGTCTAAAGACGTTTTGAGTAAATTAACTATGGATAGTGGGATTGCCCCCTTGAAAGATACCTCGCTCGTGCTTTCGGATGTGGTGGCATTATCATCAGATGGTATCAAAGGACTTGAGCAAGGGGGAGCTTTGAATGATCAATCGGTTCATAATCCCCAACCCGCTTGCGTTATGGTAAATTCAGAAGCAGTGATTGCGGTGATAGTGGATACCATATTATAATCTTAGTAGCTTTTAGGAAAGAGGCCTGTCATTACGAGCTGGGCAATCATAAAATGCCTACCCCTGCCTGAGCAGGGGCAAGCTTACGTACAACGATTTATTCCTAAGAGATTGACAGAAATATTCTAAAAAACTACTTACCGCGCTTTATGCGCGGTAAGTAGGTGCCAATGGGAAAATAGTAATTAACAATATTAGAAACATATCATGAAAAATCTTAGCATTGGCGATCCTGTACCCACGCTCAGTTTTGACTCTACTGATCCTAACATCCACTCATTTCAAGACTTGCTTGGCAAAAATATTGTTGTTTATTTCTACCCTAAAGATAATACTCCTGGCTGTACAACGGAGGGCAGGGAATTTGCGTTGTTGTATGAAAAATTTCTTGAGTTAAATACCATCGTTTTAGGTATTTCAAAAGACAGCCTGAAATCACATCACCGCTTTTGCGAAAAACTACAGCTGCCTTTCCCCCTAATTTCTGATCCCGATAAAAAACTTTGCGATTCATTTGGTGTTTTAATAGGGGATAATTGGGTGCTATCTAAATTATTGACCGTTGAAAGATCAACCTTTCTTATTAATGAACGCGGCGTTGTTCAATATTGCTGGAGAAAGGTGAAGGCCAAAGGGCACGCTGAAGCGGTGTTAAATTATATAAAGTCAGTTTAAGTTCTTGTATTGCAACATAACTGAACATCGTCTAATATAGTTAGCCAACAATTTCCAAAATAATTTTAGTATCATGTTAGATTTTATATCTAAAAGCTATCAACCGTATTCAAGGCCGACCGGCTTAGCTAGCTACATATCTTCGGTTTGTCTTACTGGTTATGGTTTGTACCCCCTTTGGACAACACGCCATGAAATGGATTTTTCAACGATATTTT
>CAZHSJ010000047.1:0-15491 GCA_964535225.1 Uncultured Candidatus Berkiella sp.
TCGATGACTGTTTTCACCCACATAAAAATATAGCAAAAAAATATTGAAATCAAAAAAAATCATCACCGCTATTCGTATTTAACTGACTAATTTTGTTGGGCGCCAGAGGGCCCCGCTTCAAAAACTTTTAAAAAGAATGCACGTTGTTTTTCTAAAGCCGTGATTCTATTTTCCGCTTTTCTAAAACCATGTTGCTCGCCTTTAAATAACCAGTATTCACTTTTGATGCCTTTTTTAATCAAAGCGTCATACATCATTTGTGCTTGATTGGGCAGGACGATTTTATCTTCATCCCCTTGAAAGAAAATCACCGGGCTATTTAATTTATCAACATGATAAATCGGCGATCTGTCATGATACCGTTGTTTTTCTTTAGGATAAGGCCCAATCAAATTATCCAAATAACGCGATTCAAATTTATGGGTATCATGCACAAGTGCCGCAAGTTCGCTCACCCCATAATGACTTGCGCCGACTGCAAACGTGTCACTAAACACTAGAGCCGCTAAGGTAGTGTATCCTCCGGCACTACCACCCGTTATGGCTAATTTGTGTTTATCAACAAGCCCTTTGTTGGCTAAATATTGTGCAACATTTACGCAATCTTGCACGTCATAGATGCCCCACTGATTATACAAACTATGCCGATAGGCCCTGCCATACCCTGTAGAGCCAGCATAATTCACATCAACAAAGGCAAAGCCACGACTTGTCCAATATTGAATATCTAAATTTAAATTAGCGCCGCTATTGGCGGTGGGGCCACCATGGCTTCGCACAATCAAGGGAGGTAACTCGCCTTTTGGCCCTTTATATTTTTTATTTTTAGGTAAATATAAATACGCATGCGATTCACGATTATTACTTGGATAAGTAATATGTTCTGGTACGCTGATATAATCCGAATCAACAGCTTGCATATTTTCTTTAATGACTTTTAACGCATCATTTTCCCACAGCACAATAGCACTGGGTTTATCTGACGCGCCTGCTATAAATGCTGCTCTATTATGCTGTGTGCGGATTTGAGAAAAATATCGATATGGCGCAGTTAATTCTTTAAGCTTTCCATCGAAATAAAATAATCGATTTTGCCCATCTTTAAAGAAGGTGCAAAGAAGTCCTTTTTCGTAAAATCCCCAAGTAGAAGCACCAAAATTCCACAGCGGTTGACCAATTTCGCTCTCAACGCTAAACAAGGGTTTTAAGCCTTCATTTTCCACTTGATATAAATTCCACCAGTTCGACTTGTCAGAAACAACAATGAGCTGATTATCCGGCCCCCATTGTGGCTGAAAAAAGGCTTGTGCGGTGACTTTGGCATCAATTTGCTGTTCTTTACTTAAGCCCTTCTCATTGATACTAGCTACCCATAATTGCGTGTTATCCCACGGCATATTGGGGTGTTCCCAACTGATCCAGGCGATTTTGCTATAGTCTTTATTTAAAGCAGGAGATGAATAAAAATCCTTGCCACTGGTTAAGGTTGTTATCTCACCATTTTTCGGATTAATTAACGCTAAATAATTTTTAGGCTCTTTATCATTTTCAAGATGCGATTCTGCCACTGCCACAATACCATAAGGCGTTATTTGAAGATCAGCAAAACGAACACCCTCTTTGGTTAACGCAACGGGCTTTTCATTGGCTTTAATGCGATACAATCGTTGATCTTGAAAATTAACAAAATATATGATGCCCTGCTTTACGGCAAAAGCCGCGCCCCCATATTCATGCACACGCGTTCTGGCATTGAAAGGTGCAGGCAAGACCTCTTGGGTTTTACCCCCTTCATATTTTACTATCACATAACGTCCACCATCTGTGGGCCGCATTTCGCTCCAATAGACAGCATTTTCGTCTAAGGCAACATCTTGAAAGGCAACAATGGCACTTGAGGCTAGCTCTGCACTGATGGGAGAATCCCAGGTTCCGAAAGGGGCATCCATAGATAAAATCCTTTTAACATCCTAAATGGATTTTATCTTAGCAAAAAAAAGCCCCCTTATCATCGGGGGCTGGGTTTTAGCGATTTCTTCTTTGTCTTAGTGTCATGCCATGTTGAGATTGAGGTTGCTCTGGCTGCCTTTGCGGGGCAAGCCTTGCCTGGCGGCGTTGAGGCTCCATTGGCGCTGCTGGAACATAAAACACGTCTCTGTCTTGATTAATACGGCGCTCTTGCCTATCAATAATAGGATCAACATAGCCTGTACCACGTGGGCCAATCACATCGTAACGTTTATCGGCAGGAATTTTTTTATACAACTCATTATTCGTTTTCCGGCTCTCTTGCTCCATCTCTTCAAGTTGCGCGGCACTTGCATCGGCAAAACTAACCATCTGGTTGCCAATCTTTACTTTTATTTTACGCAGTTCTGTTTTTTCATTGGTTGCACGAGGTTTGGGTTTAAATAATTCACGGGTCCAAAATAGAAACTCACCGACAGCATTATCTATTCCGCTTAACCAAATGTTGCCTTCTTTATTGTACTCGGCCACTTCATTACGAATAATCCAATTAGTGATAGGTGACAATACGGAACTAAACCACCCTTGGTATGGCGGACGTTGTCTTTTAACTTGATTCGCTCTAATTTCTGAATAAGCAGGAGAGGTTTCAAGATTAGGGTTAACACCACAATCAATTGCGCCATATAAATCAAAAAGTCGCCCACATTCAGCAACATGTCCGGATGCTTCATATTCAAACGAACGATTGATCGATTTTTCTAGCAGTAGCACAAATTGAATGGGTCCCGTGAGAAAACCAATTGCGCGCAGCAACCAAACATCAGAATTGCTGAACATGTTTAAGGTATTAGCAAGGGTCGTTCCCATGCTCACAATAGTGCGATAAAAACCGCGATTTAAATAAATTTTAACAAGCTCTTTCTCTATTAACGCAGCAAGCTTTCGTTGATTTAAATTATTTTTTGTATAATTAAAGGTGCCGGTTGAAATGAATAATGAGGTGGTGAGTTCATCTCGCCCAAAAGAGGTCACATCAATTTCATCAAGCGTATGGGTAAAGATGCTGGGAACATGAATAGGACGATGATTTTTGCCAAATTTTTTCTCAAAATGTGCATTCACTTCAAAGGTGAGATGCTCAACCATTTGGTATAACTTAGTGGGATTAACTTTTTGGCTATAAACAAAAATATCTCTATCATCTCTGGTGCTCAGTAATGCACGATTGATATCTCGGCTAAACCAGAAGGTAACGAGGGTGGTACCTAATGTCCATGCAATGGTTTCAGAGAGTATAGGAAAAAAAGCAGCTGCATTCGCAAAAGACCACGTCCAGGCGGCTGTTCCTAACCAAATGGTGCCTGACATGGCCAAGGCGGCCAACAACAACATAAAAAGTGTGCCAATCGGCGGTATTATCCCCAACAACCACGGTTTACGTGCGGTGGCAATCTCCGCCAACCATGAAAAGGAGGCTTTCTTGTAAATTTGATCGTTTAGCCAATCTATTTTGCTTTTGAACCAGGCGGCAACTGACATGTTTCACCCCGTTATTTATAGTTTACACAGCCATCTCGCAATGCAAGATGAGTTATGCCCACAAGAAATCACGATTGATTTTTGCTTTACATCCATTTGGGGCAGGTATTTCCTATAAATGCTTGAAAAGAGATCTGTAAGTTTGAGCTGCCAGCCCTTGCTCTTTTGCGTTTTATTTTAACGCTGCTTGAAGTCCATTTCGCATTAAAAACCGAATGTTCTTTGATGGTTTTGAGGTGTAACAAAGGGTATCTACACTTTTTAAGTGTGAAGTAATTAAGGAGAAGGCATACCCCCCAAAATACATTAAAAATTCTTGAATCTAATCGCAAGATAACGCCTTTGTTGCTATCTCTAAGGCGCAAAAGTATACCATAGCTAAATCGGAATCACAGCCATTAAAAGCGAGTTTAAATACGGGCAGGGGGGCGAGCCATTGGCCTAGTTCTTCGGTAGTTTCATCGAGAGAAACAGTGCTTTGCGGTGTTTCATTCACGATGATGCAAAGCACGCGAATATCTTGATTTTGGAGTGTAGCAAGCGCCGTTAGGGTATGGCTAATCGTGCCAAGATAAGAGCCGGTTACCAAAATACAGGGACACTTAAGTTGTTTTAGCCAACTCAAGCAGGTCATCTGTTGAGTAAGGGGCGCCATCACCCCCCCCACCCCTTCGATAAGATGAATTTTGTCATCCCTTTGCGCATTATTTATTTGTTGTTGGCAATGCAAAATTAGCTTTGCTTCATCGATAGGATTACCCTCTTTTTTGGCTGCCATACTGGGGGTTAGGGGCGCAAAATATCGCCAGGGTGAGCATTGCGCAATGACCCTTTCACTTAAGGGAAGTTGCTGTGCCTGGAGTATTTTTCCGGTATCAGTGTGTTGAATTTCTTCACTTTCTTGCGGCCAGCCCGAAATAATCGGCTTACTGGCACTTAAGCGCCTTTCATGGTGCCTATCAAATCGCAATAATTGCTCAATCAGGTAGGTTTTACCAATACCTGTGCCCGTACTGCTGATGAAGATCCCGGCCATTATGGTATGATCCCGCAAAAATTGGAGATAGTACAAAACCATGACGCAAAATGCTACCGTATGGCTGCCCTATGCCCAAATGCAAACCAACCATGCTCCCTTTGAAGTAAGATCAACACAAGGATCTGAGATTACATTGCAAGATGGCAGATGTTTAGTCGATGGGGTTGCTTCTTGGTGGACTAGCTGTCATGGTTACAATCACCCGCACATTATTCAAGCACTTCGCAAACAAAGCGAAGAAGTTTCGCATGTCATGTTGGGCGGTTTAATTCATGAACAAGCAACCATACTTGCCACGCGATTGGCTAATCTTTTACCTGGCGATTTGAATTACGTATTTTATAGCGAATCAGGATCCGTTGCCGTAGAAATTGCGATGAAAATGGCACTGCAATACTGGATAAATCTGGAAACACCTTCAAAAAAACACTTTATCTACTTGGAAAATGGTTATCACGGTGATACTTTTTTTACCATGTCCGTTTCAGATCCCCAAGATGGTATTCATCCGCCACTTTCTCATCTCTTACCAAAACAATATTTACAAAAAATGCCTAACGATGAATTATCTTTTGCTGCATTTGAACAATGGCTAGACAGGCATAAAGCGTCTGTTGCAGCGCTTGTGATAGAGCCTTTAGTGCAAGGGGCTGGCGGTATGAAGATGTATGATGCAACCAAGCTCAGAGCCTTAGTAAAATTATGCCAAGCGAACGACGTTTTAGTGATTTGCGATGAAATTTTTACAGGATTTGGCAGAACAGGAACAATGTTTGCAAGTGAACAAGCGAATATTATTCCTGATATTATGTGTTTATCTAAAGCCTTAACTGCAGGAGTCTTACCCCTTGGCGCAACCATTGCCAACAGCAAAGTCTACAACGCATTTTTAGATAGCTCTTTTACCAAAGCCCTTATGCACGGCACTACCTTTATGGGCAATGCTTTAGCCTGTGCGTGTGCTAATGCCTCATTGGATTTATTTGAAAAAGAACCAAGACTTGCGCAAGTTGCAGATATTGAAGGATTGTTAAGGCACGAACTCAGTACATTGCAAGATGTCCCTGGCGTTAAAGCCATACGTGTTAAAGGGGCCATAGGCTGTGTGCAACTTGAGCGGCATCTTGATACTGATCTAAATTGGTTTAAACACAGTTTTATTGAGCAAGGTGTATGGTGCCGTCCCTTTGGGGATATTGTCTATACGACCCCCGCTTTGAATATACCCGGCGAGGCTTTGTTTACAATAACGCATGCCATGACCAACTTGGTTAAAAAATGGTCACTTAAACGGCATGCTACCTGATCTCGTCGATAACTGCCCTATTGTTCTTGGCTGATATTTTACTTTATCCTAGGCAGCTTTCATTTTAGAATTTTACTAACCCATATATAGGAAGCGAATATGCTCAACGTTGAAGAGCGCATTGCCCAAGAATTATCTGTTTCCCCTAGCCAAGTAAAGGCAGCTGTCCAGCTATTAGATGGGGGGGCAACGGTACCTTTTATTGCACGTTACCGTAAAGAGGCAACCAATGGGTTAGATGACAGCCAATTGCGGTTATTACAAGAAAGGTTAATCTACCTCCGTGAATTAGAAGAGCGCCGCGCCACCATTTTAAAAAGCATTGAAGAGCAAAATAAACTGACCCCTGAATTACAAGCTCAAATTTTAGAGGCGGATACTAAAATTCGCTTAGAAGATCTCTACCGCCCTTATAAACCAAAACGCCGCACCAAAGGCCAAATAGCCATTGAAGCGGGTTTGTTACCACTCAGTGAAGCTTTACTTGCTGATCCAACAGTAGATCCTCAAGAAGCAGCCACAGCCTATGTTGATGAGCAAAAGGGCGTCAATGATGTGAAAGCAGCACTTGAAGGTGCACGCTACATTTTAATGGAGCAATTTGCAGAAGATGCGGCTTTATTAGAAAAAATCAGAAATTATTTACAAGCTAAAGCCCATTTACAAAGCAAAGTGGTTGCAGAAAAACAAAACGAAGCACAAAAATTCCAAGACTATTTTGATCATATCGAACCTTGGAGCAAAGTCCCTTCTCATCGCTGTTTAGCCATGTTACGTGGCCGCAAAGAAGGCATGCTACAACTTGCTTTGGTATTACCAGAAGAGTTGGAAAATCCACTGATCAGCCCCGTGCAATCCATGATTGCCCAGCATTTTTCTATAGAAGATAAAAAGCGTAAAGGTGATGCGTGGATGCAAGAAGTGGTGAAATGGACCTGGCGCATTAAAATTCAGCCCCATATGGAAACTGAATTAATTGGCCTGCTACGCGAGAGCGCCGAAGAAGAAGCCATTGCGGTATTTAAGAGCAACTTGCATGATCTCTTAATGGCAGCACCAGCGGGCCAAATTACCACCTTAGGTTTAGATCCTGGCTTAAGAACAGGCGTTAAAGCTGCCGCTGTTTCCAGTACAGGCAAGTTACTTGCCACCGAAACTATTTACCCGCATGTGCCCCATAAGAAATGGGTTGAGTCTTTAGCAACGCTAAAAGCTTTAATCATGCAACATGAGGTAAAATTAATTAGCATCGGCAATGGTACCGCCTCTCGAGAAACAGAAAAATTAGTCGATGAATTAATTAAGCTCAGCCCAGAATTAAAACTCACCAAAGTAATCACCTCCGAAGCTGGCGCTTCTGTTTATTCAGCTTCTGAATTAGCCAGTAAAGAATTCCCTGATCTAGATGTGTCTTTACGTGGGGCGGTTTCAATTGCACGACGTATTCAAGATCCTTTAGCGGAATTAGTAAAGATTGAACCTAAAGCCATCGGGGTTGGACAATACCAACATGATGTGAATCAAACCGTTTTAGCGCGCACCTTAGAAGCGGTGGTGGAAGATGCCGTGAACGCCGTTGGCGTGGATGTGAATACCGCCTCTGGCCCCTTACTCACACACATTGCTGGTTTAAACCAGCAAATTGCCAATAATATTATTGAGTATCGTGAAAAAAATGGTCCCTTTAAAAATCGACCACAATTAAAGAAAGTACCCAAATTGGGGGAAAAAGCCTTCGAACAGGCTGCTGGCTTTTTACGCATTATGAATGGGGAAAATCCCTTGGATGCCTCCAGCGTTCATCCTGAAGCTTACCCTGTGGTGGAAAATATTATTGCCTCTTCACATTGTCCCATTGATAAATTAATTGGTAATAGTGAATTTTTGCGAAAAGTTGATCCTAAAGCTTATGTAAATGAGCAGTTTGGTTTACCTACCGTAAAAGACATTTTAAAAGAATTAGAAAAACCAGGACGCGATCCTCGTGCCAGTTTTAAAACAGCGCAATTTAAAGAAGGTGTTGAATCCTTGAGTGATTTAAAAGAAGGGATGATTTTAGAAGGCATTGTTACCAATGTGGCCAACTTTGGCGCTTTTGTTGATATTGGTGTACACCAAGATGGCTTGGTGCATATCTCAGCATTGTCTCATGAGTATGTTAAAGATCCACGCCAAGTGGTTAAAACAGGCCAAATTGTTAAAGTTAAAGTGCTGGAGGTTGACTTAGCGCGCAAGCGAATAAGCTTGACTATGTGCCTAGAAAAAACACAAGAAGGCTCTTCGCCAAGAATGGATAAACCTACTCACAAACAAACCCGGCAGGCACCAAAAAATAAACCCGCACCTTTAGCAACTGGATCTCTTGGTCTTGCCTTACAAGCGGCGCTTAAAGGAAAATGAGCGAAAATAAGCGCTTTTATCAAGTGGCACTGGATGTGCCACTGAGGCGCTTATTTGATTACACTGCTCCCCTTGATAGTCAAACGCCGATTGAACGTGGTACGCGCGTTAAGGTACCCTTTGGCAAACGAGAAAAAATTGGCGTGGTCATGGGGGTAAGTAACACTCCAAGTATCACGCTTGATAAAATTAAACCTATTGTTACTGTGTGTGAAGACTTCCCCTTATTTCCACAAAATCTATGTGACTTTATTGAAAAAACAGCGCAATATTATCATCATCCTATTGGTGAGGTCGCTTTTACCGGTGCGCCCCTTGGTATTCGAATGGGTAAAACCCCTAAAGCATCACCGGTAGTAATGACGACCACCAAAGAAGCTGCGCTACAACTCAATAAACAGCAACAACAAGCGTTGGAAGCAATTTTACAAAAGCAAGATACTTTTGCCCCCTTTTTATTACAAGGGATCACAGGCAGTGGCAAAACTGAAGTGTATTTGCAAGTAGTAGAGGAAATTCTCAAAAAGAATAAACAAATTTTAATTTTAGTACCGGAGATCTCCCTCACCCCACAAACCTATGCGCGATTTAGTGCACGTTTTAATGAACAAGTGGTTCAATTTCACTCTAAAATGACACCCAAAGAGCGCACATTGAGTTGGTTTGCCGTTAAAGAGCAAAAAGCGCGTATTGTGGTGGGTACCCGCTCAGCTATTTTTTTACCTTTTATAGATTTAGGCTTAATTGTGGTCGATGAGGAGCATGATCCCTCTTTTAAACAACAAGAAGGGTTTCGCTATTCGGCCAGAGACAGCAGTGTATTGCGCGCTAAGATGAGTGATTGTCCTATTATTTTAGGCTCAGCCACCCCTTCTTTTGAAACGTTATATAATGCACAAAATGGCAAATATGAACATTTAATTTTACCCAACCGCGCAAAAAGCGCTCAATTACCGCATACCACTTTACTTGATGTCAGGCACAATAAATTAGAAGCAGGGTTGTCAAACGCGTTACTGGCACAAATCCAAGACAGCTTAAAACAAGATAAACAAGTACTCTTGTTTATTAACCGACGCGGCTTTGCCCCTATTGTCATGTGCTATGATTGCGGCTACATGGCACAATGTCAACGTTGTGATTCACGTTTAACTTATCATCAACAAAAGCAATTACTGATCTGCCATCATTGCTTACACCAGCGTAAAATGATGCTAACCTGCCCAGAATGTAAGACAAGCGAGCTTCATCCAGTAGGACAGGGGACTCAACGCATTGAGGAATTTCTGCAAAATTACTTTCCAAATATTAGCATTGCACGTATTGATTCTGATGTGACCCAAAAAAAGGGTGCTTTAGAAACGTTTTTAGATAAAGCACAAAGCAAAGAAGCACAACTACTGATTGGTACGCAAATTTTAGCAAAGGGACATCATTTCCCTCATTTAGGACTAGTAGCGATTGTAGATGCCGACGGCGGTTTATTTAGCGTGGACTTTCGCGCTGTTGAGCGCATGGCACAATTACTCATTCAAGTGGCAGGCCGTGCTGGACGCGTACATGAAGCAGGAAAAGTGATTATTCAAACCTTTCACCCAGAGCACCCCTTGTTGCAACATATTTTACATCAGGATTACACCAAACTGGCTCAAACCTTACTTAAAGAACGTCAAGTGAATCACTTGCCACCTTTTTCTCATTTAGCACTGATCCGTGCCCAAGGAAATAATCCGGAGTTACCGCAAGTCGTGCTTGGCCAAGTGCAGCAAGCATTAAAAGGCTACCAATCAGCTGACATAAAGATCCTCGGTCCTGTTCCTGCCCCCATGACCAAACGCCAAGGTCATTTTCGTTATCAATTACTGGTGCAAGCTAAAGAGAGAAAACCACTACATCAAATGCTAAGTTATTCAACCTCTCTGCTTGAAAGTGACAAAATCGCTAAGAAAGTACGTTGGTCCTTAGATGTAGATCCGATAGAAATGTTTTAGAATGATAACAAGCAGATCTCATTTATTTTAAGTTACCTAAATTAACTATGACTAAAGACTACGCCAAACGGCGTCGCAGCCAACACCATTTGCGTCAGCAATCCTTAGCCAAAAAAAGGGGGCTGCCTGCTTATGTCTGGATGGGGGCAGGTTTACTCCTTGGCGTTGGCTTATCCGCTTTACTTTATTGGAAATTACATAAATCAACGGCGATCCCTGATACGGTTGTGGATATCCACGAAGATGCGCCCAAAGAACTTTCCATCAAGAAGAGTAATAAACCTAAGCAATCCGTACAGCTTGCCAAAGTCGATGAGCTGCCTAAAGGAAGTTCTCGCTTTGATTTTTATACGGTTTTACCCAAAATGAACCAAAAGGGGCAAGCGACAGATCCTCAGGTTGCCGCCACAGATACCTTGGATATGGCGCTGCATAAAGATTTAAGCAAAGCACCACAAACTGCTCTCATCGAGGATGATCCAGACATTAGGCTGGCAGAAAAAGTTACCACGCCACCACCACCAGCTGGTAAGTATTTTATTCAAGCCGGCTCCTTTCGACGTCTCGAGCAGGCCGAAGGACTTAAAGCCCAGTTGGCCATGTCAGGATTCGAAGCAAGAATTCAAACTTTCAAAATGGGCGATCGCGATAATCGATATCGGGTAATTATTGGCCCCTACTCCAGCAAGGACCAAGCACAAAACCAGCAAATGCATTTAGAACAAGCCTTACAATTGCATAGTGTGGTGCTTAAAATCACGGTATAATGTCACGTTACTTACATCTTAAGGAGTTCCACCTTGGATCAATTCAGAGGTACGACCATCGTTGTGGTAAGACGCGATGATAAGGTCGCATTAGGGGGCGATGGCCAAGTTTCCTTGGGCAGCACCATTCTTAAAGGCAATGCTAAAAAAGTACGCCGCTTATTTAATAATCAGGTCATTGCCGGTTTTGCTGGCGGTACTGCTGATGCTTTTACTTTATTTGAACGCTTTGAAGCAAAATTAGAGCTTTATCAAGGCCACTTAGTAAGAGCCGCTGTAGAATTGGCCAAAGATTGGCGCCAAGATAAAATGCTGCGTCGTCTTGAAGCGATGCTTGCCGTTGCGGACAAAGAAGCCTCTTTGATTATTACCGGAAATGGCGATGTGATTGAACCTGAAAAAGGCATCATTGCCATTGGTTCCGGTGGTGCGTTTGCACAAGCTGCCGCCACAGCATTATTAGAAAATACGGGCCTTGATGCTTACGCTATTGTCGAGCGCGCTTTAAAAATTGCCAGCGATATTTGCGTTTATACCAATCATCATATCACCATAGAAGAAATCAAAAAATCTTAAGCGAGTAGTTAATGAGTACGTCTGTTATGACCCCCCGCGAAATTGTCCATGAACTTGATAAACATATTGTCGGGCAAGCTAAAGCAAAACGCGCCGTTGCGATTGCACTTCGTAATCGTTATCGCCGCATGAAAGTCGATGACAATTTACGCAATGAAATTACCCCCAAAAATATTTTAATGATTGGCCCAACGGGCGTTGGTAAAACTGAAATCGCCAGGAGATTGGCCAAGCTTGCTAAAGCCCCTTTCATTAAAGTAGAAGCAACCAAATTTACTGAAGTGGGCTATGTGGGGCGCGATGTTGAATCCATTATTCGTGATTTAGCGGATATTTCATATAAAATTACCCGAGAGGAAGCCACCAATAAAGTTAAAGAGCGGGCGCAAACTGCTGCTATTGAGCGTATTTTAGATGTGCTTATTCCAAAACCTGGCTTTAAGTTCGGGCCAGCAAGTGAAGAAATTTCTGATGATAGCGCGGCACGTGGAACTTTTAGAGATAAATTACTAAACGGTAAATTAGATGAGCAAGAAATTGAATTAGAAGTTGCCATGCCTTCTATGGGTGTAGAAATTATGGCCCCTCCTGGCATGGAAGAAATGACCAATCAATTGCAAGGTATGTTTCAAAATTTATCAGGAAATCGAACCAAAACCCGTAAAATGCGCATTAAAGAAGCACTAAAAGTGGTGAGTGAAGAAGAGGCAGGGAAATTAGTAAATGAAGAAGAAATTAAAGCAAAAGCTGTTGAAAAATTAGAGCAGCATGGCATTGTTTTTTTAGATGAAATCGACAAAGTGACCCAACGCGGTAATACGTCTGGCCCTGATGTGTCTCGCGAAGGCGTGCAACGCGATTTGCTTCCACTCGTGGAAGGCTGCACCGTTTCCACTAAATACGGTATGGTGAAAACCGATCATGTTTTATTTATTGCCAGTGGCGCTTTTCATATGTCCAAGCCATCCGATTTAATCCCAGAATTACAAGGACGCTTACCCATTCGTGTGGAGCTAGAGGCCCTTAAAACTGAAGATCTCATGCGGATATTAACCGAGCCTAGCGCCTCGCTCACCGAACAATATAAAGCCCTCCTTGCCACCGAAGGGGTTACCTTAAGTTTTGAGTCTGACGGCGTACAGCGAATTGCTGAATTAGCTGCACAAGTGAACGAAAAAACCGAAAACATTGGTGCAAGAAGGCTACACACCATCATGGAGCGCTTGCTCGAAAACATTTCGTTTGAAGCAAGCGAAAAAGCACAGTCTTTTATCATTGATAAAAACTATGTGAACACGCAATTGGCAAATTTAGTGCAAGATCAAGATTTGAGCCGCTTTATTTTATAAGATATCACCATGAAGCAAAAAACGGATTTTGGGTATCAAACAGTTGATGTCGATGAGAAACAAAAATTGGTTGGCAACGTATTTGATTCAGTTGCCAGCAAATACGATCTCATGAACGATGCGATGTCCCTTGGCATTCACCGTTTATGGAAACGTCATGCGGTATCCCTGTTGCAGGTAAGAAAGGGAATGCACGTGTTGGATTTAGCGGGTGGCACTGGCGATCTCACCTGTTTGATCGCCCCTTTGATTGGGGAAAATGGCCATATTACCCTGTCTGACATTAATGCCGCGATGCTACAAGAGGGAAGAAATCGTTTACTCGATAAAGGTCTTGTGGGCAACATTGATATTGTGCAAGCGAATGCCGAAAATTTACCGTTTGCTACCAATCAATTTGATAGAGTTATCATGGGCTTTGGCTTGCGAAATGTTACCCATAAAGATAAAGCCCTTCAAAGCATTTATCGGGTACTCAAACCCGGTGGTCGGCTGATTATTCTTGAATTTTCCCATCCCACCAATACCTTGTTATCCAAAGCGTATGATGCTTACTCTTTTCATGTGCTTCCTAAGTTGGGCTCTCTCATTGCCAATGACAGCGATAGCTATCAATATCTAGCCGAATCCATTCGTATGCATCCTAATCAAGAAACGCTAAAGCAGATGATTCTAGCTGCCGGGTTTGATAAATGCGAGGTGCATAATTTAACGGGGGGGATAGTAGCCATTCACAAGGGAATTAAATACTGATGTCGCTATTATCCCTAGCCAATACGGTGCTGCCTTTTTTTATTTCTCTTGTTAAAAAGCTAGATGAAAATTGCCTCGCGCCCCTAAAACCACATCAACATAAAGTGGTTTGTTTTGATATTGAAGGCATTGTTACCTTACACTTTTTAATAGAAGCGCAGGGCTTAACGTTAGTAGAAAAACCACAACATGTGGATGCCACCTTTACTGGCCCCTTGAGTTCCTTTATGACAACGCTTTTAAAAAAGCAACGCACTCAAACAGGCATGCATATTAAAGGCGATATGGATGTTGCCAAAGCCTTTTATGATTGCATTTCTTATTTGGATATTGATTGGGAAAATCATTTGGCAAAATCCTTTGGCGATAACCTGGCGCATACGCTCGTGAATGGTTTTACCAAAACAAAAGCGTGGGCAAAAGAAACCTTATCAGCTCGCTGTGATGATCTGGGTGCTTATTTACAAGATGAAAAAGAATTAGCCCCCTCTAAAGCTGAGGTAGAGGCCTTTTACCAAGAAGTAGACAAGCTTAAGCACGATGTTGAACGCTTAGAAGCAACGCTGCATCATTTAAACTTAAAAGAGCATAAATAAGGGACTTTCATGAAGTGGATTGCCAAAACAGCACGCCTTATCCACATTCATTTTACTCTGGCCAAGTATGGCTTAGATAAATTTGTTTGGCACAATCCTTTATTCCGTAAAGCCAATGTATTAATCGTCTTCTTCCCTTGGCGTTGGTTTGGCAAACAAACCCCTCCTGATGGTGTGGCTGTTCGATTAGCGCTTACTGAACTTGGCCCTATATTTGTTAAATTTGGCCAAGTGTTATCAACAAGACGTGATTTACTCCCCGAAGATATCGCGGATGAATTGGCAAAGCTGCAAGATTCAGTCCCCCCCTTTTCGGGTAACCTTGCTAAACGCATGGTTGAAAAGAGTCTAGGTCAAAACATAGAAACCTTATTTCGCTCCTTTGATACTACGCCCTTAGCCAGTGCTTCTATTTCACAAGTGCATGCGGCCACCTTAAATGATGGTACTGAAGTTGTTGTGAAAGTACTACGCCCTAATATCCATCGGGCTATTATGCGCGATGTAGAGGTCATGGAAACCTTTGCCGGGTTAATTGAACACTTTATGAAAGGCATTCGCCGTTTGCGTCCGGTGGAAGTTGTTGCTGAAATTAAACAAACGCTCATCGACGAATTAGATCTCCTTCGCGAGGCAGCTAACGCATCGCAATTACGTCGTAATTTTATTCATGCTAATACTTTATATGTTCCCCAAATATATTGGGAATATTCTAGGCACAATGTATTAGTAATAGAGCGCGTGCAAGGCGTACCTATTTCAGACATTACCACACTAAAGGCGCACAACACGGATTTAAAGCGCTTGGCAGAGCGTGGTGTTGAGATTTTCTTTACCCAAGTCTTTCGCGATTGCTTTTTTCATGCTGACATGCATCCAGGTAATATCTTTGTGAAAATTGATGATCCTGCCAACCCGGTTTATGTCGCCGTTGATTTTGGCATTATGGGAACCTTGGGGCCAGAAGACCAACGCTATTTGGGCGAAAACTTTTTAGCTTTCTTTAAGCGAGACTACCGCAAAGTAGCCGAATTGCACGTAAAATCTGGCTGGGTGCCACCGACAACCCCAATTAATGCTTTTGAATCTGCTATTAGAACCGTATGTGAACCCATTTTTGAAAAGCCCTTAAAAGAAATTTCATTTGCCCAAACGTTAATTCGATTATTCCAAACCGCACGCCGCTTTGATATGCAAGTGCAAC
>CAZHSJ010000048.1:0-15463 GCA_964535225.1 Uncultured Candidatus Berkiella sp.
ACTAGGTTTATTTAAATACGCATTGGTTGAATCAATTTCTTCACTATAAATGAAAAAAGGACGATAACAGCGCCTATCCAAAGCAGTAATTCCATAGGTCTTCATAAGTCAGAATAATCGTTGGATGATAGTAGCAATTTTGGACGTTAAAAGCGATATACGCTTCCTGGCATTCTAATCTTCTTGTAGGGGACGGCCTCTGTGCCGTCCCAATTAATTGTAAGCTGAATAAATTATGAATTTAATTTAGCAGCGTCTGGCCGCTTTCGCCATCTTTTTCTATGAGTTTCTTAAGCTGTTTTAAGGCTTCAGATTGGAGTTGGCGTACCCGCTCACGCGTTAGGCCAATTTCTAAACCGGTTTGATCTAAGGTGGCGACATCATGGCCTTGTAAGCCATACCGCCTAATGACCACTTCACGGTGTTTGGGGGATAAGCGTGAAAGCCAGCGTTCGATATTTTCTTTTAAGTCGATACTGGCATATCTATGCAATGGATCAAAATCTTGACCATCATGTAAGGTGTCAATTAAGGGTTTATCAATTAGCTCCGAAATGGGAGAATCCATCGAGATGGTTTTTTCATTAAACGCGAGCATTTGCTCTATTTCTTCTGGGTGCCGCTTAAGTGCGGCTGCAATATCGCTGGGCCGTGGTTCATGATCTAACTGTTTAGTTAATTCGCGTCCTTTTCTCAAACAAGCATTGACTTGTTTAACGACATGCACAGGTACTCTGACGGTACGCGACTGATTCATAATCGCCCGTTCAATGGTTTGCTGGATCCACCAAGCCCCATAGGTTGAAAATCGAAAGCCTTTTTCTGGATCAAACTTTTCCACTGCGCGCATTAAACCAATGTTGCCTTCCTCAATGAGATCTAAAATAGGGATCCCACTTTTAATATATCGCTTGGCTATTTTTACAACTAAACGTAGATTAGATTTAATCATTTTATGTTTTGCTTCAATATCCCCTTTTTGTATTTTTCTGGCGTAAAAGATTTCTTCTTCTTTGGTAAGCAAGGGGGAGGTCCGAATTTCTTTATAATATTGTTCAATTAAATCAAATGGTTCGAAATAAACTTGTTCTTTTTCACTATTTTCAGCAGGATCTTCTACCAAACGTCGCTGATAGGTAGGTGTGGCATCGTCATGTGCCTCTTGCGCGCTGTTATACGCGTTAAAATTTTTCTTAACTCCGTAATTCCACTTGTCATACATAAAGATGACCTCATTGGTAAAATTAGGAGTTCCATTCCCTCAATAGCAACGACAACTTCTTTTTCATTGCTTGGTTTATGGGGCAATACGCAAGGGATGTACCATGCGTGCCTAATGAAATTGTCGGCAAGGCATATTTGATGCTTTAGGTCTTGGCGCTTTTCCCTAAGCGCTTGTGTTTTGTTCAGTTATTGTTTTCATGGTGTCTTTAAAGGGGATGGGGTGCCCTGGATCTAATTGCCAGATCCCAAGCAATTTGTGGGAATAGTCTGTGATATAAATTTGTTGATTAATGCGGTGAAAAAACAGGCCGCCATTAGCTTTTGCTTCTAGAGACTGTATAAAGTGATTGTATTCGCTTAAGTTTTTCATAAATACCCTTTGCAGTGCAAAATTGATCAGCATGCTGGTAAAAATTTTTCGATACAAGCATGAATTATGGCTTATCTTCAAAAGAATTTCACTATAAGTATTTCCAGGGTGGGCAAGGTTGGTTAAACTGGCTTCCTTTTAAAAATTAAACCTTTCACATGCAAGCTGACTGGCTTTTGGAGTATTGAGATGGCTAAACCTAACACACATAACGATAGTTTATCTTTTCCCTGGTGGTATTCCTGGCTTAAATGGGTATTGCCCATTGGTTTATCGGCACTTGCGAGTACTTGGCTTGGTCTTACCCTAACAGCAACCATTCCCGCTTATGGCATGCTTAAATGGGCCCCCGTTTTCTTTTCCTCATTAGAAGGCTTTTCTGCGTTTGTTGCTTTAAGTTTATCCATGGGCGCGATTGCGTCGATGGTTGGCATAGCAAGCTCTGTCTTAGTAAGAGCAGGTCTGGCAAATGTCAGTGAAAATTTAGCACAGCGTACTATCGATCGTATCGATACTTTAAGAGACGAGTGCGATGACTTAAAAAAGCGACTTGAGGATTTTATGGCTCAAGCAGAGCAGGATAAAGATGAAGCTGATGAGGCTTTAGATTTAGCGGCTAAGCGCAACGACGATCTCGTTGATAAAATAGCAGCAAAAGCGAAAGAGAAAGAGGCACCTGTTTCTGCTGCAAACGATGATCAAACGCAATCAAAAAAGAAAGCAAAACGAAATTAGTTTTCCTGCTCTTTGAAAGTCCAGCATGTCACTCTAGGTTTAGCGTGCGATGTTGGATTTTTTTCAGGTAATTTTCTTTGTGGGTTGGCTTTTAGCACCATTTGACGTAATTGGCGGTTTTCAGTTTTAAGTAACTCGATAACTGCCAAGAGTCTGTCTAATTGCTCAAGATGATGGAGATAAAAGCTTAACGTTTCATTATCTGACCTTGGGGGCGTTTTTTTAGCTGAGGATAACATAATCGGCTCCAAATAAAGGGCTCTTGCTATAAGTCTAAGAACCAATACACAATTCAGTCTAGTAACTTATTATAATATTTCTCATGTTTTGCCTATTGCTACCATGCTAAGATCTCCTGCATAAAACACATGTACTTTGTTGCATAACTTATTTTTGATGGAGGGCAGGATGTCTCACGATCAACGCTTTTTAGGTGCATTACCGCAACAGCGTCACATGACCGTGCCCGTTAAAATTGGAAAAGTGACGATTGGGGGCGGCGCACCTGTTGTCGTGCAATCCATGACCAACACCGACACTGCCGATGTTGAAGCAACCGCCAAGCAATGTTATGAACTCTATAAAGCAGGCTCAGAATTAGTTCGTATTACCGTTAATAACAAAGAAGCCGCAAAATCGGTTCCCTACATTTATGAACGTTTAGTAAAAATGGGGTGGGATGAACCTTTGCTGATTGGCGATTTCCATTACATTGGCCACCAACTTTTAACTCAATTTCCTGATTGCGCCAAAATGCTATGTAAATATCGTATCAATCCTGGGAATGTTGGCTTTGGCGATAAACACGATGTTAATTTTACCACCATGATTGAAGTTGCCTTAAAAAATGATAAACCCGTACGGATAGGCGTGAATTGGGGCAGTTTAGATCAAGATCTGGTTGTGCGTTTAATGGATGAAAATGCAAAGCTCGCGCAACCCAAAGAGGTGGCTGAAGTAACCCGTGAAGCCCTAGTTATTTCAGCGCTTGCCAGCGCAAAACAGGCCGAACACTTAGGCATGCGCAAAGATAAAATAGTGTTAGCGTGTAAGGTGAGTAAAGTACAAGAACTCGTCGCCCTCTACATTGAGCTTGCCAAACGAAGCAACTATGCCTTGCATTTAGGCTTAACGGAAGCTGGGATGGATAGCAAAGGCATTATCGCCACGGCAGCCGCATTTGCTATTTTATTGCAACAAGGCATTGGCGATACCATCCGTGCCTCGCTAACCCCAGAGCCGGGTGGAGATAGAACCAAAGAAGTGGTGGTATGCCAGGAAATTCTACAATCCCTCGCGTTACGCGCCTTTACCCCCATGGTGACTGCTTGCCCTGGTTGCGGTCGCACCACTAGCACCGTATTCCAAGAACTGGCCCAAAAAATTCAGCTTCATATCCGCGAGAATATGCCTCTTTGGCGAGAAAAATATAAAGGCGTTGAAAACCTGAAACTTGCTGTTATGGGCTGCGTTGTGAATGGCCCTGGCGAAAGCAAGCATGCCGATATTGGCATTAGCCTTCCTGGCACAGGAGAGACACCTGCTGCTCCCGTGTTTGTAGAGGGTAAGAAATTCAAAATTTTACGGGGCGACAATATTGCCGGGGAATTTATGAATATTGTTCAGCAGTATATCGATGAGAAATACGGGTGTGTTGCGTAAAACGTTTAGGTAGTCAGCACGGTGATTGCTATGCCGGACTATACACGCGATTTACGTCGCAAAAGAATATAGAATAGGCTCCATAATCGCAGCAATGTAGGCAAGTTAGCTAATTATGTGGAGCACTAATGGATGTTATCGCAACAAATGAAGTAATACCGGGCGATATTACTGCTCAATGTGAACAATGTCAGGAAACTTTTTTGGTGAAGTACTGGGATGATGAGCTTGATTGGTATATTGAGCTTAATTTAACGCCCTATTGCCGGAATTGCCAACCAGCTGAAGTTATTAGTACACGCAATCAATAGGGTGCGCAGCCCCCAAACTTGGCAACGTTTTAGAAGATAAATCTGCGGCCAGGTTTTGTGCTCGTCTTAGTTCGTTATATGTTAGCCAATTACCAATAAGCCTTCTCGCTTCGGTTGCCGACTCAAGCCCCGTGTTGGCAGCTAAATCGGCCCACGCATAGGCTTTGATGCCATTTTTCTCCACGCCCTTACCATCTTGATAAAGCGTTGATAAATTCATTTGCGCTTGTGCATTTCCCCGTTTTGCAGCGAACTGATAACATTGTGCTGCGCGTTGATAGTTCTTGGGAACCCCCAGACCTTGATGATAAAACATTCCTAATAAGGCATGTCCTTGAACGCTTCCATGATTGGCAGCTTGTTGGAAATATCTGGCCGCTTGTCTAAAATCTTGGTGTACACAAGGATAACCACGATGATACATTTTACCTAACGCTAAACTTGCCTGTGCGTCACCTTTTTGAGCGGCTTTTTGTAACCATTTATGGGCTTCACTGCAATGACCAGAAGGGGTTGTGAGCAACAATCGTCCTAATAAAGACTGCGCCAAGGTAAAATCCTGCAAAGCGGCTTGCTCTAGCCAATAAAAACCTTGTTTACTGTTATGTGCAAGACCGGTAGCCGAAGTGTACATGGCTCCTAATTGATACTCTGCGCAAGGCGAACCTAAGTGTGCTGCTTTTTTGTACCACATCGCGGCTTGTTCATAATCTTGTTTGCCAAACTCGGTATAGTAAAAAATATCCCCCAGTTTGCCATAAGCGCTAACATTTCCGTGCTCTGCTGCTCTTATATACCAATGAAAAGCCTCTTGGAAATTTTGTACAACGCCTTCGCCTTTTTCATAGCTTCTGGCAACAGCAAATTGGCTCTCAGGTACCCCTTGTGTTGCTGCACAAAGATACCAATAAAAGGCTTTGGCATAATCTGGGTAGGTGCCAATGCCGTTATAATACATATCACCTAAACGCGCTTGGGCAAGGGCGTTGCCGAGTTTTGCTGCGCGTTGGTACCAGTAAAAACTTTGTTCAGTTGCATCAGGGGTGTTGTTGTATACCTCATAACTTTGTGCCAGAGCATACATCGCATCACGATTCCCTTTTTCAGCCGAAGCTTTTAATAAGTTTCTGCCATAGTCTACGTCCATAGGGAGTATCAATGTTCCCAATTGATATTCACGCCATGACGGGGAAAATTCATTTTCCGCGGCAATACAGTCTTCATACAGATGATCTTTTTGATTGGGTAAAAAGAAACGATTGCATAAAGGGGACTCAGTTACCCTGGGGACAAGCGCTTCTTCGATAGTGATCTCTTCTACCAAGGGAGGAGGCGAAACGTGGGCTTGGCAAGTGAGTGCCATTATCAAAGAGAAGATAATTAAAACTGAATTTATAAGCAGATTTTTTGAGAAGATCTTCCCTGCAGTCATGCAACTTATCCCGGTATGATGAGAATTGTCGTTAATATATTTAATAAATAGTCGCAGATGCCGAACTTTGCTATTGAATGCGCTTTCTTTAATCGAAACGGTGTAAATATGATCAAGCAATCAACGCGTTGCCCCTTTTTGAATGCGAGCCTGGTGGTTATCAGTGTTTGCACATTAATCAACCCAGTAACTTTATTGGCTGGGGCACAAAGTGTGCCCCAAGAGGCAGCAAAGCAAGCGCCCGCGCAAGCGACACAGGGGCAAGCGGCAACACAACAACAGGGTACTCAGCAAGCACCTGCACAAGCGCCCGCTCAGGCACCGGCGCAATCGGCACAAGGACAAGCGGCAACACAACAACAGGGTACTCAGCAAGCACCTGCTCAGGCACCGACAGAATCGCCACAGGGGCAAGCGGCAACACAACAGGGTACTCAGCAAGCACCTGCACAAGCGCCCGCTCAAGCACCGGCGCAATCGGCACAAGGACAAGCGGCAACCCAACAACAAGGCGCTCAGCAAGCACCTGCACAAGCGCCCGCGCAATCGCCACAAGGGCAAGCAGCAACCCAACAACAAGGTGCTCAGCAAGCACCTGCACAAGCGCCCGCTCAAGCACCGGCGCAATCGGCACAAGGACAAGCGGCAACCCAACAACAAGGCGCTCAGCAAGCACCTGCACAAGCGCCACAAGGTCAAACGGCAACCCAACAACAAGGCGCTCAGCAAGCACCTGCACAAGCCCCAGCGCAAGCGCCAAGCACACAAATTGAAGGTGCTACGCCTGCAGTTCAAGTAGATGTAAAGTCATTTGCAGACACCTTAGCCGCAGCGCAAGACGGCAATCCTCAAGCGCAATTAGCGGTTGGTTTGATGTATTTTCAGGGTGCGGGAACGGAGAAAAGTCCTTCAAGTGCGGTAGAATGGTTTAAGAAAGCTGCTGAAAATGGCGTGGTTGAGGCACAATATAATCTCGGAATTTGTTATGCCAAAGGGATTGGTGGAACCAAAAGTATTCCGCTTGCAATTACGTGGCTTGAAAAAGCCGCTAATGCTAAAAACGCAGCTGCACAGTACAATTTAGGGTTGATCTATAACGAAGGCACTGGCGTTGAAAAGAATTTTATGCTGGCCAACAAATGGTTTAATAAAGCAATTGAAAATAATTATACTGCGGCAAAATACGCTTTGGGTTTAAATTACAGTAAAGGCCAAGGTGTACCGCAAGATGATAAGAAAGCCCTAGAATTATTTGAAGATGCCGCCAAGGACAATTACGATCCTGCCTATTATGTGTTGGGTATTCTCTATCAAAGTGGTATGGGGGCGAAAAAAGACATTAATAAAGCTATCGACTATTTTTCCAAAGCAGCCATCAAAGGAAATGTTGATGCGGCTTTAGTGTTAGCGCAAATTTATCAAATGGGTGATGGTGTTTCAAAAGATAGCAAAGAAGCAGCAAAATGGACAACCGAGGCGGCAAAAACGGGGGATGAAAAAGGGGTTATTGCGCTAGCCAAGTTATACCAAACTGGGGAAGGCGTTTCTGTTGATTATCCTAAGGCCAATGAGTTACTGGAACATGCTGCGAATAAAGGATCGAGTAAGGCCATGTATGAATTAGGCATTGCTGCCGAAAAAGGGTATGGTCAAGAGGTAGATAAATTAAAAGCGGTGGAGTGGTTTGAAAAAGCAGCCGCACTGGAAGATGCTGCTTCGCAATTTAAACTATACCAATATTATAGGGAAGGTTATGGTACAGTGAAACAACAGACAAGTGCTAATGATTTATTAAAAAGGGCACTAGAGAAAAACGATCCACAAGCGATGGTTTTTGTTGGAAAATCACACACGACAGGCGAAAATGGGTATCCTTTAGATCTAAAACTTGCTTGTAATTATTTTAAAAAAGCGGCCGAAGCTAAAGTGACGGAAGCCTACTTCAGTTATGGTACCTGTTTCAGGGATGGGATCATTGGCGAAGCAAGCTATCCAAAAGCAAAAGAATGGTTCATTAAAGGAGCACAGGCAGGCGATGGTGCTGCACAAAATGAATTGGGTAAAATGTTTGCACAAGGCTTAGGGGTTGATGCCAATATGGCTGAGGCCATTAAATATTTCCAAGAGGGTGCTAAGCAGGGATTCAAAGATGCACAATATGGTTTAGGAATGGCGTATTTAAAAGGAGAAGTGATTGATAAAGACGAAGCAAAAGCGTCAGAATTATTCGAAAAAGCCGCTTTGCAAAACCATGCCACTGCGCAGTATGAAATTGGCATGAGTTATCTTAAAGGTCGTGGTGTGCAAAAGGATCCTGCTAAAGCGGCAGGTTATTTGGAAAAAGCTGCCGTGCAAGGCGATAAGAATGCACAATATGAAACAGGATTACTTTACCGTGATGGGATTGGGGTGCCTAAAGATAATGCCAAATCTTATGCCTGGCTTAAGGTTGCGTCCATGGGGGGAAGCATGGACTTTTTCAAAGCCAGAGATGAGCAACTTAATAAGTTGTCATCAGAAGAGCTAGATAAGGCTCAAAAGCTAATAGACCAACTTACAGAAAATCAATTAAAAGATGGAGAAAAAGGTAAAGAAAAGAAATAATATACACTTTATTTTAGTGCTTTACCTAAGAAGGAAAATAAATATATGGCATCTACAGTGGACGATATTTCTATTGAGTATGTTGATGAAGGCGTGGTCACTGTTAAACAACTAGATAAAGTTATTTTATCTAAGGGTGCCTGGACAACGATTATTTTTAAGTATCAAGATTGGGATAAACGTAAGGAAGAATACGGCCCAATCAAATATAGTATCCGTCGTTACCAGAAGAAGAATAACGAATACCGTCCTAAATCCAAATTTAATATTTCAAGTAATGAGCAGGCACAGAAAATTATTGATTCATTAACAAATTGGATGAATGGGGAATAATTTGTTTCCCCTCTCCCCAAAGGGGAGAGGGGAAAGAAGAAAAGAGGCAAAAAAATATTGATTTTTAAACAGCATCCACGCCGATTGGCTTAACATTCCACGACTCAATTTTAGGCGTTAAGCCTTCAAATACCAGTTCGCAATAGTTTCCTGTGCCTACTTTGTAATCGTTAATTTTCTTTTCATTCACGATGCTTTGCCATAAGCCTGGCACCCACTGCAATAAAAAGCGAATAATGCCATTGCTAGAAACTGCCACGATTAAGCCACCCTCAGTAACCTGCTCGCTAACCGTAAGCAGCCACTTATTTAAGGCAGACAAATGATATTCCAAAGACTGGCCAAAAATAGCGTTAGGCCAAATACCTTGGGTGTGCCACGCGCCATACTCCGCTGGCCAGCGCTGAGTAATTTCTTCTAATGTCAGCCCTTCCCAAGCCCCGTAATCAATTTCATCTAAAGCAGGCGTATGGGTAATAAGCGCAGCTTGGGGAAAGGTATTAGTCAGGATGTTGGCCGTTTTGCTTTGACGCTGTAAGGAACCACTGTAAATAGCCTGGGGGCGAAGGCCTTTTTCTAGGAGTAAATCAGCAAAAGCTTGCGCTTGAGCAAGGCCTTTTTCCGTTAACGCCATATCTGTTTTAGCCCCAACTTGGGTGGCTACTTGGTTTGCTTCAAAGGTATTGCCGTGTCGTACTACCATTAAACGAAAGCGCTTCATGCAATCAGCTCTCCTTCGGCATGAATAATGTCTTCGACAAATTTCACATCATGAGGTGTATCGACTGAGCCATGAGAGCGGCCCTGATAATCAACACAAACAATCTTAATGGGAATACCATTTTCGAGTGCGCGCAATTGCTCTAATTTTTCTTGTTTTTCTAAAGGAGATTGGGGTAGTGCTTGTAGTTTTTTTAAGGTCGCAAGCTGATAACCATAAAGGCCGATATGTCGATATAAATACGCTTTTTCAGTACCAGCGTTATAGTCAAAAGGAATGGGCTGTTTGGAAAAATACAGCGCATTGCCATTTTGATCAAACACCGTTGTTGTCCCCGAGCTAGGGCTTAACCTTTTATGATCTAAAAACGTTTGAAGTGCATTGCCAGTTAATTTTACTGCGGGTGTGGCTAATTTTACGCTGCTATCTTGCTTCATGGCGCTAATGACGGCATCGATAATCCAAGGGGGCGTTAACACAGCATCGCCCTGAAGGCTAATGATAATCGCGTTATCATTTTTTAAATAAGCAGCTGCTTGCGCTACCCTATCAGTTCCGGTACGGCAATCTTCAGAGGTCATGATGGCTTTAGCGCCAAATTTTGTTACATGATCGAAAATTATGTCGCTATCAGTGGCAACAAAAACATCATCCGCATGTTTGCATTTTTTAGCAATACGCCAAACACGCTCAATCATGGAAAGCCCATTTATTAGAGCCAATGGCTTTCCAGGAAAACGGCTCGATTCATAACGAGCCGGAATAATAATGGTTGCATTCATGCTCATTTAGTAAAAAAACCTTTAAAATACTGATAGGTGTTACACATGCCATGGCCAACATAGTCGTTATCTTCAATGTTGTCACAACCATGATAAATGCGATCGCCGAAGTAATTAATGAATTCAATAATACCCATTACTATATGCGGGATCCCTAAAACGAGCATGGCGTATCCAGCCCCATGGCCACCGTTAACGGCGTGGATTTCTTGATCACTCAGTACACGGACTTGCGAATTCATATAATTCTCCCAACTAACTACTTTAAGGTGAAGATTGAGGCCAAATGATACTCATTCTCAACTAGAGTGTAAACACAACTTTTCATTTCCATCATCTAAAGGTTGTAGCTACAGCAGGATTGATAGATGATAGCGTAAACCCTTAATCTTCTAATAGTTAGAGTTAAAACTACAATGAAACACAAAGCTAAAAATAACGACAAAAAAGTTTGGGTTGAAGTCGAGGTCAATAAATACACTGATGGCATCACGGTATTTCGTGGGCAAATGCAAAAGACGGATCTAGAAGCCTGGTCCAGAGGTGAGTTGGCAGACTGCGCTATTAAGCTAGAAAAGACCTATTGGTTTTTAGAAGATAATATTTGTGTTTTAGGAAAAGGGGATGATAACGCACGTCAATATACAGGAGATACTTACCTGCGCTCTGATACCATTATGTTAATCTTTGCCCTGAAAGATGACAGTTTTCCTACTCACGCATTGCCGAACATAGATAATATTTTTCCGTTTCCTGGCCGTGGGAGTAAATCATGAGTCTGAAAGTGATACAGACATCTCAAGCGCCCAGTGCCGTCGGCCCTTATTCTCAGGGCATTACTTTTAATAATCTTCTTTTTCTTTCTGGATTAATCGGTCTTGATGTGGAAACCTCTACGCTGGTGAGTGGCGGTTTTGAAAAGGAATTACAGCAGATTTTTAAGAATCTTGATGCCATGCTTGAAGCGGGCCAATCAACCAAAGCGCAAATCATTAAAATAACCGTTTATTTAACTGATATGAAAGATTTTCCTTTGCTGAACGAATATATGAAGGAATTGTTAAGCGAGCCCTACCCGGCGCGCACAACCATTCAGGTTGCTGGATTACCTAAAGGGGCCTCAGTGGAGCTGGATGTGATAGCGAGCCAGGGGTGATGGCGAGCAGACGGCGTTAATCGTAGGGGGCGGCCAGCGCTTAAAATCAAACTGGGAAGAGTTTTATATTGGTGATTTCGATAGAGCGTGGTATCTTTT
Source organism: Uncultured Candidatus Berkiella sp. (assembly GCA_964535225.1). Lineage (GTDB taxonomy): Bacteria > Pseudomonadota > Gammaproteobacteria > Berkiellales > Berkiellaceae > Berkiella. The sequence goes on from CAZHSJ010000048.1 coordinate 11,430, forward strand.
GCGCCTTAATAAAGTGCTAGAATTGATTAAGTTTTACAACTAATTAGTTATTTAGCTAAGGCCTTGTTCATACCACATCAGTACCTAAAGTATTGAGAAAAAGGAGACGAACGCGTGAGCTGGAAGAGTCTGGATTTTTTAAAGCCCGCCCCTTATCAGCCAATTACCAAAACCCACGGGGAAATAGAAGCCGATTATCGTTATTGGCGACTCCGAATTTGTTATTCTATTTTTCTTGGTTATGCCGTTTTCTACTTCACACGCAAAAGCTTTACCTTCGCCATGCCTTATATGTCCGCTGATCTTGGTTTTACCAAGAGCCAGTTGGGAATTTTAGCGTCTATCCTTTATATCAGTTACGGTATTAGTAAATTTATTAGTGGCGTCATGTCTGATCGCTCCAATCCGCGTTACTTTATGGCTACCGGGCTTATTATCACAGGTGTTTTAAATATCCTGTTTGGGATGAGCAATGAGTTGTGGGTCTTTGCGGTATTTTGGGGGCTTAATGGTTGGTTCCAAGCGTGGGGATGGCCCGCTTGTTGCAAGCAGCTAAATTATTGGTTCGATCAGTCAGAGCGAGGTCTTTGGTACAGCATTTGTAGCACTTCGCACAATCTTGGTGGGGCTATCATTCCGTTGTTAGCCGTGTTTTGTGCGGTTCATTTTGGGTGGCGATTTGCCATGTATGTTCCTGCTGCTTGCAGTATCATTATGGGCATTTTCTTAATTAATCGTTTACGCGATGTTCCAAGAACACTTGGGCTGCCCTCAGTAGAAGAATATAAAAATAATACACATGTTGTGGCGCCTGAAAGCATTCAAACAAAACATTCTTTATTATCTGTTCGAGATATTTTATTTAAGCAAGTATTAAACAATAAGTATGTTTGGATTTTTTCTTTATCTTACTTCTTTATCTATGTTGTTCGTACAGCTATTAACGATTGGACATTCTTCTACCTGACAGAAGCCAAAAATATGCCAGATATGTTAGCAGGAAGTGGCGTAACCTGGTTTGAAGTCGGTGGGTTTGTTGGTATGATAGCCGCAGGTTGGGGTTCTGATTACTTTTGGAAAGGTAACAGAGTACCCGCGATGGTGATCTGTGCAATTGGGCTGATAGCTTCCTTATTTGGCTTAATGTACGTACCTGAAAACCATGTGTTTTTAGATATGACATTACTTGCATTAATAGGTGCGTTTGTATTTGGTCCACAAATGATAGTTGGGTTGGCAGCAGCAGAATTTGTTGATAAGCGCGCGGCCTCTACTTCAAATGGTTTTGCGGGCACATTAGGTTATTTTGGTGCAGCAACGGCAGGGTACCCCATCGGAATAATGATTGATTCGTTCGGATGGCATGGCTTCTTTGTATCCTTGTTAGTTAGCTCTGCTGTTATATTTTTGATGTTATTACCTCTATGGTCAACCCATGATCGTAAACAAGATGAAAATAAATTGGGGTGGGCTTCCAAAAGAACGGCTGAGGAAGCGTAAAGGAGGTTTAGCTACATTGAATAGGGATTTTTTCTGACCAATAATAAATAAAATTTTAGTAGTAACTTTGTTGTACTTGTGAGGTTGATAATGAAAACGCTGTGGATTGTAGCTGGCAATGATATCAAATATAAAAATGATGATGAGTCATTAGTTAAGCTATCAAATGAAGACATTTTAAATGTACTCAACGCAAAAGAAGAAGCAGGATCTGAAGAAGATATCGAACTTAAAGCAAGTGCAGAAGGTGAAGAAGCAAGTTCAGAAGCTGACGCTAAAGAACAAAAAATTGATCGTCTTGCTTTTGATAGCTATGAATCAGCTAAGGCGATAGCGCTTTATGAACAAGACAAACATCCCAAAGAAGCATTGATAATTTACGCTGCTGTAGTAGAAGACGACGCTGAGCTCAATGAAGTAAATGTAGATGTTAACTTAAATGTCATTCCAAAACCTAAAGCAGCTAAAAAAGGCCAAAAAAGCAAAGATGTTGAACCACAGGAAAATGTGTTTAAAGCATTTTGGGTTAGTGCAGATAGCTTAAAATTTGTTTACGGTTCCTTAAAGCATGTTGATGAAAAGATAGAAGATTTTGTATTAGATGCAGATCTTTACAAACAAATTAAACCGGTTGCACCGCAGACTGCTAGAATTAACTTATTAGATTTATTCAAGAAATCATCCCCGCTCTTGCTTGGTGCGAGTGTTGGCGCAGGTTTTTGGCAAAGTGGCGCAGCGGCAACCGTTGCAAAGTTACTTTCTACAACACTTGGCGTTGCGCTTCCTACCGCAGGCGTTGCAGCGCTTGCTGTTGAGGGGCTTATCGTATTAGGTCTTGTAGGCGCAACTTATGCTGCGGCTAAATTTATTGCTTCACCCATATTTAATGCGCTTAGCACAGCATGGGCTAACCGTAGCAAAACCGATAAACAACTTGATGATGAAAGAGCTGATGCATTAGCCAAAGAAGTTGACGCTGTCGAAAATGAACTTGGTTATGGTGAAGGGCATAAAATTCGTGCGAAATTTGCTGAACTTTTTGCTAAAGCGCCTAAACCTGTTTATGAAGCTGATGGTAAATTGGCAGCCCAAGATAAGCAACCAGGCCTCAATGCACTTCAAGTGTTAGAGAAAGAGAAAGCACGCTTAGCTGAACTCAAAGCCGCTAACGATGCTAAAGATGACGCTAAGAAGATTGAGCTTGAAGCGGCCATCCTAAAACGCGGATTTAAATTTAGCTCTAAATAAATATAAATTCAGTTAAATAACAAAACCAGGTTTTAATAACCTGGTTTTTTTTTGCAAAAAATAAATATAAATAATCGATAAGGCGGCTTGTTGTTAGACAACTTTATTGTTAGTATCCGCGCAAGGTGGCAGAACATATATAAGCCAGATAACTCATATATGGCTATCACTTTAAACAAGTAGTTCGTAATGAGGTAGTTTATGACTCAATATTATGTTGTAAGTGATTCAGTAAATGTTTTAAGGGCTAATCCTTCGGTTTTATTAGAAGCGTTATTAAGTAACGGTCGCTTCTATGCTTTCAAAAAGCGCGAAGAGGCGCAAAAATTGGCCGATGATGATATGGGCCGGTTTTCAGAAGAAGGCTACGCCGTGTATGAGGTTTCTGTTAAAGATAATGCAGGAATTACAAAAAAGGCCTGCAAATTAGAGAGCGGCGAAGTGATTAAAGATGCGTTTATTATTGATCGTAATAAAGCAACAGGCTTTGAAGCGAAAAGAGCATTTTTAAATGGCCATGTTTTTGAGCTTGTTGATGTTACGCCTAAAGCACAAGCGAAAGCCGCTGCTGATAAAGCCAAAGAAGCACAAGCCAAAGCGGCTGCTGATAAAGCCAAAGAAGCACAAGCGAAGGCGGCTGCTGATAAAGCTAAAGAAGCACAAGCAAAAGCGGCTGCTAATATGGCTAAAGAAGCCCAAGCGAAAGCGGCTGCTGATAAAGCTAAAGAAGCAAAAGCGAAAGCACTTGCTGATAAAGTTGTAAAATCAGAAGTGAAAAAGATGGCTCAGAGTAAAAAGAAAGCTGTAAAAATACAGGAAAAAAGTCGTTTTGCAAAAGCAGCAGAAGCGGTTACCAATGCATTCAAACGCATCACCCCTTCTGTACCAACAACGTTACCAAAGTTGCCAAAGGTATCTCCACCTTCAATACCCAAAGTAACGCTGCCAAAACTGTCTGAAATAAAAGCACCCGCTTTATCGGTAAGACAAAAATTGGCGCTAGCACTAACGACGAGTTATATTGCTACAACCTATCTCTTAGCTAAATTAGGGGTGATTTCAGCAGCAATACCTGCGTTTAATCCAGTTGGCGCGATTATTCCTGCCGATATGCTTGCTACCCAATTTATGGTATTAAGCTTAGGCTATGGTGCCGTTGCAACTGCAGCACTTGCTGGTTTAGGTTATGGTATATACCGCGGCGTGAAAGAAGTTCAGGCTTCTGCGATGTACGCTAGATTCAAGATGGCAAGAGAACAGCGTATGGCAGCTGATCTTAAAGCAGA
>CAZHSJ010000049.1:0-15367 GCA_964535225.1 Uncultured Candidatus Berkiella sp.
TTGAAAATAAGTAAATTGCGTCGCTTCCATGCCATTTAGCCAAACTTCCCAGCCAAGCCCCCAGGCGCCTAAGGTCGGGGACTCCCAGTTATCTTCCACAAAACGAATATCATTTTCTAAGGGATCAATACCGATATATCGCAAGGAATCAAGGTAAAGTTCTTGGATGTTAAGAGGCGAAGGCTTTAATACCACTTGATATTGATGAAACAACTGGGTGCGATTGGGGTTGTCGCCATAACGTCCATCGGTTGGCCGGCGCGAAGGTTGCACGTGTGCCGCATACCAGGGTTCTGGCCCGATCGCGCGTAAAAAGGAAGCAGGATGAAAGGTGCCTGCACCGACTTCCATATCTAAGGGTTGTAAAATGATACATCCTTGTTTTGCCCAAAATTGGTGCAAGGCTTGGATGATTTCTGAAAAGGTGTAGGGTTTCTTTTCGTTAGTCATTAATTACTATTATTCCCAGGTTACTCAAGTGGCCTATAAGTATACACTCACCCCTTAGACACAGAAATATGAGAACAGGCGCTTTAAATCAAAAAGTGAGCAAGGCGATAAAATAATATAGTTTACCAACTTTGGCAAGAAATAAAATCGCGCAGCCATTAACTGCGCGACTTGATTAGGAAGAAAAACTTTGCGCAAAAGCAGAAAAATTATCCTTTTGAGCAAGTTGCTTGTTGCGAGCAAAGAAATAGAACGGTATGCCGCTTAACACAAAACAACTCGCCGTTAGTAATGTTTTTAGTGGGGTTTCGTAGATTATCCAGCCACAAAAACCCAAAGCACCTAAGGTATAGCACCATTGATACCACGGACCTCTTTGTTTAAATAAAATCACAACAAGGGAAAGGCAACAAATGGAATAAACAAATAAGAAGGCTGTTACGGAGAAGTCTATAATAATGTTAATTTGTTGTGATAAGCTTTCATTCATAGTCATGATGAGCAAAGGCAAAATACCTAAGCAGCTGATAATTAACGCAACAAAAGGTGCGCCATAACGATTTTCCTTAGCAATAAAGGCGGGCATTAGGTTATCTTGTGCAACGCCTAAGGCAATTTGACCGCTAGCAAGCATCCAGGCATTTAGGGTTCCAATACACACCACTGCGGCAATTAAAGACACCACCAAATGCCAATTACCTGGCGCTAATAGTCGCACGGTGTCTGCGTAGGGCGCTTTCGATAAAGCTAAAACACGCGGATCCATCGCCCCCATAATTCCAAGGCTGTTAATAAAGTAAAGCACCACCACGCACAGCGTGCCCCACACAACCGCTTTAGGGATGGTTTTGCCAGGATTTTCCACACTTCCGGCCGGCGTGGTGGCCGATTCTACGCCAATAAATCCCCATAAGGTGAGCAAGACAACATGTCCTAAAGATTGAGATAAGCTTTGTTTTTCTAAAACAACATTTAAAGAGGTAAAATTGGCTGGATTAAATAAGCTTAATGCCGCAAGGGGTACTAAGAGTAAGGGGATAATTTTAAGCAGCGTTAAAAAGAATTCAGCTCTTCCCGCCGCTTTAACACCTTTTAAGTTGATGGCGGTAATAATGAAGAGCAAACCCACTTCAAGGAGCAACTTTACCCAAGGGGAAGGCACACCAATTAAGGGGGTTAAATAGCCGATGCTGGCGCAGATCACGACGGGGGTTGATACCCAGGAAATAATCCAATAAGTCCAACCCGTGAAATAGCCTGCTGTATTACCAAAAGTTGCCTTTACAAAAGCATGTGGCCCCCCTGTGCGTGGATAACGGCCACAGAGATTAGCAAAAACTAAAGCAAGCATAATAGCCCCAAGGCCTGAGAGAGCCCAGCCAATAAGGCTTAAAATGCCATAAGGAGCTAAATTGGTGGGTAACATTAAAACGCCAGAGCCAATTTGGCTTCCTGTTACCAGTGCAAAGACAGACCAAAAACCGATTTTCGAAGACATAATCGCTCCAAGAATTCTATATTGTGTCAAACTAAACTTTCGTGTTTTTTAAAAGATGTGTGAATGTGCTCCCTAGGGAGACTTTCGTGGGATGCGTTTTGAAATGGGCCCAATCGACGTGGTCATGGTTTGTCACTTTTTAACTAATTGGTTCCAAAATAGTAAAGTTGCCACAAAGAGTCAAGTAAAAAGTGGGCCAAAGCGGACAGGCTGCTTTGTCACAAAGATAAGAGAGCCATAAAGGATCTGTCTAGCGCCGCCAGAAGGTGGGTGAGAACAGCACCAGCACGGTAAAGATCTCAAGTCGTCCAAGCAGCATGGCAAAACTTAAAATCCATTTAGTGTAGGCGGGTAAATCAGCAAAAGAGGAAGCCACCCCCCCCAATCCACGCCCGCTATTGGAAAGCGTAGCCATTAATGCAGTAAAAGCCGTATAAAAATCATTTTCTTTGCACAAAATCAGTAAAAGTAAAACAACAAACACAACAGAATAAATGGCAAAAAAGCCCCAAATGGCTTCAATCACCCGACTCCCGATGGGCTTATCTCCCAACTTAACAATATATTGCCCATGCGGATGAATTAAACGACGTATTTCACGTGTTCCTTGCTTTTGTAGCAATAAGACACGCACGACTTTTAACCCGCCAGAGGTGGATCCAGAGCAGCCACCGATTAATCCTAAAAATAAAATTAACATGGGAATAAAACCGGGAAAAGGAATACTGGTTGTGGTAAAACCAGTGGTGGTTAACAAAGAGCCAATTTCAAAAAAAACATCCATGGCCAAGATGGAGCTTTGATGTTCATCATAAATGATAAGTGCCGTTAAGATGACGAGTGAGCTTATCGCAAATAATTTAACAAAAAAGCGCAGCTCGGGATCGTTAAGATAAACCTGTAATTTTTTGCGTTTAAATAATAAAAAGTGCAAATTAAAGCTGATGGCGCCTAAAAACATAAAAACCATAGCAACCACTTTAATCCAATTATTGTTATAAAAGCCCAAGCTATCATCGTGGGTTGAAAATCCACCCGTAGAAACGGTGCTAAAACTATGGCAGATAGCATCAAACCAAGCCATGCCTGCAAATTTGTAGCAAATCATACAAAGGACAACCATAATAAGATAAATAATCCAAATGGCTTTAGCGGTTTGGGTTAATCGTGGGGTTAATTTGTCATCTTTAACGGGGCCGGTTATTTCTGTGCGAAAAATCTGCATACCCCCAATCCCTAAGGTTGGAATAATGGCAACCGCAAGCAAAATAATACTGATCCCCCCTAAAAATTGGAGTTGCTGTCGGTAATAAAGCACAGAGCAGGGTAAATCATCTAGATGGGCAATCACGGTTGCGCCGGTTGTGGTAAAACCGGAAATGGCTTCAAAAAAAGCATCTGTTAGGGTTAATTTAGGTTCAAAGGTTAGGCAAAGGGGAATCGCGCTCACAATACTCGCGATTACCCAAAACAGCACCACAATAAAAAAGCCATCATGGGAGCGCAGGGGCTGTTTTTGTTTTCTGGCCAAAAACCACAATAAAAAGCCAATGCCTAAGGTAAATGCAAACGAAACAAAAAAGGGTAAAATATAACCGTCTTGTGACCATTGCTCTATCATGATCGGCGGAACAAAGGTAATGCTCAATAACATGAGCAAAAGACCTATAATGCGGCTAATGGTACCTAATAGCATATATTATATAAAAGTTATTCCTACTTGGAAAAGACGCTCAACTTGAGCAATGCGTGATTTGTCTGTTACGAATAAAATCACATGATCTTCGGGTAAAATTTCACATTCGTCATGTGCAATAATCACATAATCCTCTCTGACAATGGCCCCAATCGTGGTTCCGGGTGGTAAGGGGATCTCTTTAATTTTGCGGCCAACGACTTGCGAGGATTTTTTATCGCCATGCGCAATGGCTTCTATGGCCTCGGCGACCCCGCGATGCAAAGAATGTACATTAACAACATCTCCCCGCCGTACATGGGTTAAGAGGCTTCCAATGGTCGCTTGAGAAGGTGAGATGGCGATATCAATATCGCCACCTTCCATCACATCAACATAAGCTGAGCGATTAATTAAGGCCATGACCTTATGCGCGCCTAAGCGCTTGGCTAAAATAGCCGACATGATATTGGCTTCATCATGGTTGGTAACAGCACAAAACACATCAGTTTCTTGTATGTTTTCGTCAAGCAATAATTCTCTATCTGCGGCATCCCCTAAGAGCACAACGGCTTTGTTTAATTCAGCAGATAAAATTTGGGTGCGCTGTGGTGATTGTTCAATGATTTTTACATGAAATTGATTTTCAAGTGCTTGTGCTAATTTGGCACCAATGTTGCCTCCGCCTGCGATGATCACACGCTTATAGGGTTGATCGAGTTGTCGAAGTTCGCTCATCACAGCATCGATATGCGCAGGTGTTGCGAGGAAAAAGACCTCATCATCCGGCTCGATAATCGTTTCATCTGTTGGGATAATGGGCTTGTTACGCCTGAAAATAGCCACAATTTTGGTGTCTACCTGAGGCATATGTTTTTTCATATCCCGCAAAGCATGTCCTACTAAGGGGCCGCCGTAAAAGGCTTTTACGGCAGCAAGTTGGACTTTCCCTTGCGCAAAATTAACCACTTGTAACGCATCAGGATGCTCAATCAGGCGTTTAATATGTTGCATCACCAGATGTTCAGGGGTGATTAACATATCCACAGCGAGAGCATCATTACCAAATAATTCTTCGTAGGCCACATATTGCGTGGCTCTTACCCGCGCAATTTTTGTTGGCGTTCTAAACAAATTGTAGGCCACTTGGCAGGCAATCATATTGGATTCATCAGAATTGGTAACCGCAATTAAGAGATCAGCATCTTCGGCGCCTGCATTGAGCAATATGTTAGGGTAAGAGGCTGGTCCGCAGACCGTGCGGATGTCTAATCGTTCTTGTAAATCGTTAAGGCGAGCAGGATTAATATCAACGACAGTGACATCATTTTCGACGCACAGATGCTCTGCTAAGGTGCCCCCAACTTGGCCTGCCCCCAGAATGATAATTTTCATTGCTTAATTAATCGTGCGTAATAAAACCCATCCATGTCGTCGGCCCCTGGTAAAATTTGCCTTCCTACGCTTTGTGGTACGCCCCAGTCTTCCATGATGGGTAACTCCTTCGCATTTGGATGCGTTTGCAAAAATTGTTCTATGACTTTCGCATTTTCTTGCGCGAGCACCGAGCAAGTTGCATATAACAGTATGCCATTGGGTTTGAGTAACGGCCACAATTTCTCAAGCAAAGTTTTTTGTTGTTGAACTAACAATGAGATATCTTTTGCTTGACGAAGCAGTTTGATATCAGGATGCCGGCGAATGATCCCCGTCGCAGAGCAGGGGGCGTCTAGTAAAATTTTGTCAAAAGGCAATTCGTCCCACCATAAGGCGGTTTGGCTTGCATCAGCGCATACCACCGTTGCGGTTGCTTTCACACGAGCCAAGGTCTCTTTTAACAGCTCGCAGCGTTTAGGATCTTTTTCTAGGGCCATCAACACTGCTTTGGGGGCATTTGCAAAAATATGTGCTGATTTTCCCCCAGGAGCCGCGCAGGCATCTAAAACCCGCTCATTATCCTTTGCGCGCAGTAAGTGGGCGGCTAATTGTGCGGCCCCATCTTGTACGCTGACAAGGCCCTCAAAAAAACCTGGGATCTTGTCAACGGAACAGGGCGTGCTTAGCATCAGGCCATCTTCGCAATAGGGAATTACAGTTGCTTCTATATTGTGCGCTTTGAGTAAATGCAGAGATTCATCGCGCGAATTTTTAGAGGCATTAACACATAAACTTAAAGGGGCGTGTACCAGATTGGCTGCGCAGAGATCTTGCCAGTTCTTGGGCCAGTCTTGTTGAAATAATTTAACAAGCCAGCGGGGGTGCGCTGTTTGCGCGCAAAGATCGGATAAGGATTTAAGCTCATCACTTCTACGCAGAGCATTACGAAGCACGCCATTTACCAGCCCTTTTGCCCAAGGTTTTTTAATGAGACGGGTTGCATTTACCGTTTCATTAATTGCAGCATAAGCAGGGGTGTCGCTGTAAAATAATTGATAAAGCCCAATGATGAGCAAGAGTTGTACATCGGTATCTTTTTCTTTGAGCCCTTTTTGTACCAAGATGTTAAGCCAGGCTAAAAGACGGGGGTAGTAGCGTAAAGCACCAAAACACAGATGAGCAACAAAGCCGGCATCATTTGAAGATAATCCTTGATGAGGGATCATCTCAGGAGAAAAAGGCACTTTGTTAACAATGACCCGCTCTAACGTTTTGCAGGCAATCGCCCGTGTATTTCGGGCTTTTTGGGTAACTTCTGTCATATTAAATTCCTAATCGATTACCCAAGGCAAACAAGTCATGATGGCCTTTTAAAAGTTCACTAAAAGGCATTCTTTTTTTACCGGGAAGTTGTGCTTGTGTGATAAGTAATGTGCCACAAGAGGTAGCAACAAGGATACCCTTGGCCTCATGTTCGATAATCGTGCCAGGGGGAGCGGTGCTGCTATTTTCAACGAGGGATGCTTGCCATATTCTTATGATCTCATTGTTAAGGGTTGTATAAGCAACGGGCCAGGGGTTAAAAGCGCGAATGAGCCTATCAATGATTTTTGCCTCTTGGTGCCAATCAATTTTACCCTGTTCTTTTTTAATTTTTCCCGCATGGGTGGCAAGCGCAGGATTCTGTGGTTGTTTTTGTGGCCATTGATGGGATAGCGTAAATTCCTTGAGGTTATCTGCTAGTAATTTAGCCCCTATCAAAGCAAGCGCATCATGCAAAGAAGCCGTGGTTTCATCTTGTTTAATGAAATAGCTCGCTTTAGCCAACATATCTCCCGTGTCTAGCCCTTCGTCCATTTGCATAAGCGTAACGCCCGTTTCCTTATCACCGGCTAAAATGGCTTGTTGAATGGGAGAAGCGCCTCGCCATCGTGGTAACAGTGAAGCATGCACATTAATGCAGCCAAACCGCGGCGTTTGTAAAATGGCTTTAGGTAACAGTAACCCATAGGCGGCAACTACCATGAGATCGGGTTCAAAATTTCCTAAAATAGCGCTCCCATCTTCGGTTTTTAGTGTTGCAGGCTGTAACACGGGCAGCTTGTGTAAAAGAGCAAGCTCTTTGACGGGGCTTGGGTGTAAGTGTTGCCCTCTGCCCGCAGGCTTGTCTGGTTGGGTGTAAACGCCAACGACGTTAATATGGGCATCTAGCAAGGCTTTTAATTGGATGGCAGCAAATTCAGGGGTTCCTGCAAAGACAACTCTCATGAAGCTGCCCGTAAATATTTTTCTACTTTTTTAAGTAACATCATGCGTTTTAATTTTGATAAGTGATCGATAAATAAAATGCCCTCTAAATGTTCGGATTCATGCTGAATGCAATGGGAGGCTAACCCAGAGGCTTCTTGCGTGTGCTCTTGGCCAAATTCATCGAAGTAACGTACCAGAATTTCTTTGGCGCGAATAACTTTGGCATAAGAACCAGGAAAAGAAAGGCAGCCTTCTTCAGAAATAGCTTCGCCATGCTTTTGAATAATTTCGGGATTAATAAAACATTGCGGTTGATTTTGTTGGGGGGAGGTATCCATCACAAATAACCGTAACGGTAGGCCAATTTGAGTTGCTGCAAGTCCACAGCCTTGATCCTCGTACATCATTTTAAGCAAAGCATTAACGTGATTGCGCAGCGCATCATCAAAGGTGGTAATGGGGGCGGCCACTTCGCGTAATTTCTTATCGGGATAAATTAATATTTTAAAGCTAGACATGACGACAACTTTCTTTTGGGTTAAAAGATTGGGATAGTATACAAGGTTTCACATTAAAAATGTTAGTTTTGTAGCCAAATTTATAAAGCATAAGATTATAATCTGGTTAGGCAATAAAAGCATTGTAATTACACATCACAAGGAGTAGTTGATGTCACTGAAATGGAATTTAACTAAAATACTACTGCTCATTATTTTTAGTATTGGCTTAGCACACGCAAAAGGCGGCACTGGGTTTTTAGAGAATGCCCCTTCGCGTTATGTTGTTCAAGACGGAGATACCCTGTGGGAAATTGCCTGCAAATTTTTGCATAACCCCCAAGATTGGCAAGAAATTTGGCACGCCAACCCTGAAATTCAAAACCCTAATCTCATTTTCCCTGGTGACACCATTGAATTTGTTACCCTAGAAGGAAAACGTAAATTACATGTTAAAAGAGGGCATAGCACCCAGGTACTTAATAAAAGGACGGGGGTGATTAAATTACATCCGCGTGTACGTGAGTTACCAGCAGATAAAGCCATTCCCACCATTCCTTTAAATGTGATAGGTCCCTTTTTAAACGAATCTCGAGTTATTACCTCACAACAAGCGCAGCATTGCCCACGGATAGTTGCTTTAGATGAAGATCATATTGTTGTTGGGGCGGGCGATTTGTTTTATGTAAAAGGGTTGGCCGCAACGAATGTTGAAGATATTTACATGGTTTTTAGGCCTAGCAAAACCTACTTTAACCCAAAAACAAAAGAAAAGCTGGGAATAGAGGGGCGCATGTTAGCGAAAGCCCAATTGGATAAGCCCGGTAATCCAGCACGATTAGTGTTACGACAGAGTTATCAAGAAGTGAAAGTGGGTGACAGAATAACGGGCATGCGAAAAGAGGCGATCTCCCCGGTTTTTACCCCTAAGGCGCCCAAAGGTAATGGTAAGGGTCAAATTATCTCTGTGTTTGGGGGCATTAGCCAAATTGGCCAATATCAAGTGTTAGTGATAACGGGTGGCCAAGATCAACAAAGAGAGCAAGGAGATGTGTTAGCAATATATCAGATCCATAAAGATCTCCCGGCGCGCCTGTCTACAAATAAGTCAAAAGAATACCGTTTTCCGCCGCTCAACATCGGTACCTGTGTTGTTTTCCGTGTCTTTGATAAGGTGAGTTATGTCTTGGTGATGGATGCCACCAGGCCAATTTATTTGCTAGATGAGGTCGGTAGGACTTAAGATACTCGATTTTCGAAAGTCTGACTTAGTTTGTTATTCCTGTTATATGTAGTTATATGGTAAATAACCCTAATCGTACGACAGCGCCTCGTCATGAAGAACTTGGCTACTGGTTGGTCCTAAAACGGATCCCGGGACTTGGGCCTCGACGCTTTGCCGAGTTACTCGCACTCGAAAAGAGTTTGTCAAATTGCTTTAATGGGGGCGAGCCCCGCAAAGCCTTTCTAGATTGGTGTGCTCAAAACAAGATTGGTGAATTTACGCTAGATTGGCAGGGCGTGGAAAAAGACTTGGCTTGGGCTGCAAATTCATCCCACCATATTATTACCTTAGAAGATGATGACTATCCTTTGCTACTTAAAGAAATAGCCGCGCCACCACCGCTTTTATTTGTTAAGGGTAATAAAGCACTACTCAAGAGCCCACAGCTTGCGATGGTAGGCTCGCGCATTCCCTCTTCAGAAGGTAGAAAAAATGCCCATGAGTTTGCAGCCGCTTTGGCAAAATTAGGTTTTACCATTACCAGTGGCTTGGCATTAGGCATTGATGGGGCGAGTCACGAGGGCGCATTGAGTGTGGGGGGTAATACCATTGCGGTATTAGGTTCTGGTGTGGATATTTGTTACCCCGCCAAACACCGAAATTTGGGCTTATCGATATGTGAGCAAGGCGCCTTAGTCTCAGAATTTGGCCTGGGTGTTCAAGCACAAGCATCCCATTTTCCTCAGCGTAACCGTATTATTAGCGGACTTTCCCTGGGTGTGCTGGTTGTGGAATCAGCCTTAAAAAGTGGCTCTTTGATAACCGCCAACTATGCTTTGAATCAAGGGAGAGAGATTTTTGCGCTCCCTGGATCTATACACAATCCTATGGCTAAAGGATGTCTTCAGCTGATACGCCAGGGGGCAAAATGTGTTGACACCATTGAACATATCATCGAAGAGATTTCGCATCTTTCACTCATCGTAAAACCAAACAAGGAGTGTTTAAACAATTCAGCGTCGAAAAAACCATTCAGGGAGGAATTGTCTTCAGAAAACTATCAGTTCTTAGCGCACCTTTCAACGGTGTGCACCCCAATAGATACTGTGGTGGATAGAACTGGATTGACCGTAACAGAAGTTTCCTCAAAGCTGTTTCAGCTTGAAATGGAAGGGAAGGTAGCTTCTGTGCCAGGCGGTTATATCCGTGTGGAACAGGTGGATAGATTATGAAAGAAAATGCCGTAGACGTGCTGATGTTTTTATTTGATAACTACCTGAGTTTAGAAGAAGGAATGCCAACAGACGAAATGACCTTAGCTTGTGAATTAGAAGAAGCGGGCTTTGAAACCAACAATATTAATAAGGCATTTGATTGGCTGGGTGAACTTGCGGATATAAAGCAGGCAGAGGTAGTGATAGCGCCCAGCTCAAAGACAGCCTTACGCGTGTACTTACCTCAAGAGCAACAAAAATTAGACGTGGCTTGCCAAGGATTTTTACATCAGTTAGAAAGTGTGGGATTAATAAATAGTACCTCAAGGGAAATGATCATAGACAGGGCAATGGCAATAGACTCGTCGTTGAGTTTAACGCAGTTTAAACGAATCGTGGGCTTAGTGATGTTAAACAGCCCAGCAAAAGATGAGTTACACACTTTTATTGAAGATTTAGTTTACGATGAAAATGATGGCATGTTGCATTAATGAACGGGAGTGATTCATGACAAATCGTTTGGTGGTGGTGGAGTCGCCAGCCAAAGCAAAAACCATTAAAAAATACTTGGGCAAAGGCTATCAGGTGATGGCGTCTTATGGTCACGTTCGTGATTTGTTACCCAAAGAAGGCGCCGTGGATCCGAATAATGACTTTGCCATGAAGTATGCTGTCATTGAAAAAAATGCGAATCATGTAAAAGCGATAGCTGACATGTTAAAAAAGCATGATGAACTCCTGCTCGCAACCGACCCTGATAGAGAAGGTGAGGCAATTGCTTATCACTTAAGCGAATTAATGCGTGAAAAAGGATTGCTTAAAAACAAACCTGTCAGGCGCGTGGTGTTCCATGAGATCACCAAGCCCGCCATTTTGGAAGCAATCAACCATTCTCGAGATTTATCCATGGATTTGGTTAATGCCCAACAAGCAAGGCGCGCATTAGATTACTTAGTGGGTTTTAACTTATCGCCTTTATTGTGGCGCAAAGTACGCCCAGGCTTATCGGCTGGTCGTGTACAAAGCCCAGCGTTAAGAATGATTGTTGAACGTGAGCTGGAAATTGAAAGCTTTGAGGCTAAGGAATATTGGACCATTGAGGCGCATCTTGAGAAGGATAAGCAACCCTTTAGCGCCAAATTGGTTGAGCTGGCCAACGAAAAGTTAAAACAATTTTCCATTTCTGATGAAAAAACGGCCACCAAAGCGGTTAAAGATCTTGAGCGCGATGGCAAAGGCAAATTAATTGTAAAACAGATTGAGAAGAAAAAGCGCAAGCGTAATCCTTCTGCCCCTTTTACCACCTCAACCTTACAACAAGAAGCATCGCGAAAATTAGGCTTTGGTGCACAACGTACCATGCGGATTGCGCAGCAATTATATGAAGGTATCGATATTGGTGAAGGCGCGGTAGGTTTAATAACCTATATGCGTACCGACTCAGTGAACCTAGCCCAAATTGCGTTAGATGAAATAAGAGACGTTATTAGCGCTCGCTTTGGTGCGGATGCTTTGCCTGGCACGCCGCATACCTATAAAACTAAAGCAAAAAATGCCCAAGAAGCACACGAAGCTATACGCCCCACGTCTGCTGCGATTTTCCCTGACGATATTAAACATGCGCTCTCGCAAGACCAATATAAACTTTACAATTTGATCTGGAAGCGAACCATTGCTTGTCAAATGATCCCGGCTACCATCGATACGGTTGCCGTGGATTTTGCTTGTGGAGAGTCTAATTTATTTCGCGCGAATGGCTCTATCGTGTCTGATCCTGGCTTTTTACAGGTGTATGAAGAAGGCCTAGATGATGCGAAAAAAGAAAAAGAGGGTGAGGGTAAAATGCTGCCCCCCTTAAAAGAAGGCGATGTTTTATCCATAAAAGAAATACAACCGCATCAACATTTTACAGAGCCACCGCCCCGTTATTCTGAAGCAACCTTGGTAAAAACCTTAGAAGAATACGGCATTGGCCGGCCATCAACCTATGCAACCATTATTGGCACCTTGCAGCAGCGTGAATATGCCGTTTTAGAAAATAAACGATTTCACCCCACGGATGTGGGGCGCGTGGTTAATCGCTTTTTAACCACCTATTTTACTACTTACGTTGACTATGGCTTTACCGCAGGCTTGGAAGATGAATTAGATAGTGTTTCTTTGGGTGAAAAAGAGTGGCGGCCACTGTTAAAAGAATTCTGGAGCCCCTTCATTACGTTGGTAAAAGAAATTCAAGAGAATGTGCAGCGCAAAGATGTTACCCAAGAGGCGATAGAAGAAGCCTGCCCACAGTGTGGCAAACCCTTATCTATTCGCTTAGGACGCCGTGGGCGTTTTATTGGTTGCACAGCGTACCCTGAATGCGATTATACCCGAAGCTTAGATGATAAAAATGGATCTGAAGCCGCGGCGGCAGAATTAGTGGAAGGGCGTCTGTGTCCTGAAGATAATGCGGCCTTGCAAATTAAAAAAGGAAAGTATGGTAAATTTATAGGTTGCAGCAATTATCCAAATTGTAAATTTATTGAACCCTTAGAAAAACCAGAAGACAGTGGTGTTAAATGCCCCAGTTGTCATAAGGGTAATATTCTTAAACGCAAATCCCGCCAGGGGAAAGTATTTTTTTCCTGTGAACGATATCCTGATTGTAAATATGCGCTGTGGTATGCGCCCTTGGCCAAGCCTTGCCCGTTGTGTCAATGGCCCATTACCTCCGTAAAAACAACCAAGCGTAATGGCACTGAGCGCGTTTGCCCGCAAAAGGATTGCAAATTCTCAGAGCCTTATGATGTGGAAACCGAAACAGAGCCCCAGGGCAGCTAGGGTTTCTACGAGGCTAACTTATACGGAGTATGCTCCCTAAAAGTTATATTTTTAAGAAATACATTCCGTAAAAGGATAACTTTTTAGGAATAAAGTACGATCGAGTTATAAATAACTAATAAAATCATATGGTTATAAAATAAACTCGCCCGCCTACACTTTTCCACACTAAAACACTATTTTTATAAAATAGTGTGGAAATAAATTATAACTTTTCCACACCAAAATGCTGTTTTTATAAAATGGTGTGGAAATTTTTAAGAATACCGATCTTCCACTGCGGTAGCAGTGGCATGCAATAGCCCCGGGCGTAAGCCCGGGGAAAAGGCATACCAAAATAATCCCCGCCAGGGACCTGGCGGAACAATGGCATTCATTTTAAATGTTCAATAAATATATTGGCAATGACAACTTGAGTGGTAAAATTTTACTATGGTCCTGCTCTAGGGTTTCTTGGGCTTTCTGGTTCCTTTTGTCGTTGTAACATTTGCGTAGGCGTTTTACCCTCTCTAATTGCATCGAGTATTTCAAATACCTTTTTAGCATCAGAACGCCAAACTTCACTAAGTTTACCACCCGGAGACTGAAACTTACTGATAAATCCTGTTTCATCGCTCTTTTGATTATCATCCATGCCATTTACTATATTTTTTAATTCATTGATTCTTATTTGTTCCTTCCAACTTAAACCCTTAGTTTCTAAATTTAAAATATAATTTGACCATTCTTGGCCAAAGCTTAACTCCTGTTTAACATGATTATTAAATGAAGACTTTATTGCAAGAGGGTTACTAGGAGTATAAACAGGCGGAGCTCTATCTGGAGGTTTGGAATCTAAAGCTTTTTTACGTCTTTGCTCCTGCAAATCTTCTGGACTAGTTGTCTCTTGCCTATCGCTTCGCATTTTATCTGGCGAGCCAGGGGCAGGGGTTGTTAGTTGTGGTTGGGTTTGTACCTCAGCTATTGGAGAGAAGACCCCCGCGCCTCGTTTAGTAAGATCTATTTTCCTAATACGAGGCGATTCAGGCGTTTGATCGGTTTGTACAAATTTTCTTGGTGAATGCCCAGGAGAAACTTCTGGTGGCGTTCCAGGAGACTCTGTTTTCGGTTGTTGTTCGGAAGATTTCCCAGCGAACTGCAATCCACCCGTATCAACCCGCTGGTTTTTTTCCAGAGGTCGGCTTGTAGCTTGATCATTAATTCCAAGTGTTTTTGCAGCTTTTGCTGATACCCCTTGCGGCTCCGGTGGTACTTCATGTGGTGCCGCTTGCAAATCAGGATTAGGAGGAGGTGTCTTTCTTCTGAGCGTTCCCAAAAGAGCTAGTGGGTCAAAAAGCAGTCTTTTGGAATCTGTACCTTCCGGTGAAGTACTGCGTGGACTTTTGGGTGGAGAATCGGTCTTTTCTTCAGTCGGTGAAGGGCTTCTGCTTAATACGCCACCTAAAATATTTTGGAGCCGTGGACTTTTAGGAGGAGAATCTGTTTTACTTAAATCCTTTATAACTGCTTTTACTTCAGGAACAGTATTTAGCTTTTTTAAATCTTCTTTTAATCCATTATCCATAGCATGCTGAACAAGATCTTTGCTCGATAATAAATATTTCTCTTCTATTTCTTTGATGGTTTTTTTGATCTCTTCAGGGGGGGTTGATTCTAAAGAAGGCTTTAGTCTTTCATTGTATATTTTTTCAACATACTCAGATTTTTTTTCTTGTAGGAAATAATTCACTCTATCTTTTCGTTCTTGTAATGTTAGCATTTTTTGATATATAGTATCTTTGTTCTCGCCTGGATAAATGCTATTAATTTTTTGAAAAAATTTACCACTAATAGTCACTGCTGCTTGAGTTCTTGCATCGTTGTTCTGTTTTGCCGACTCTAATAATTCACGCCCAGCGTTAGACATTATTTTTAAACGCAGGGATTCAATAAGTTGTTGTCTATATGCTTTAAGTTCACCTGGATCCATTGTTTTTGCTTTTTCTTCGATATACGCTTTAAAATCAGGATCTTCTGTTAGCATTTTTTCGATATCATCAAACAATACAGCGGCTTTCTTTACATCTTGTTCATTATAGAACGGTTCTTTTTGTAACAATTCTTTTGTTCGTTTAAAAATTTCACCTGTATTAAAAAGTTTATCTTCATGAGCAGCACGATCTAATCCTTTTAATACTTCATTAAAAAAGCGCGCGGGTTTTTCTTGTGCCAGTTTAACAACATCTTGTCCATTAGCTTTTGCTTTATTTTCCATGTAGTTTATCAACTGCATTGGGGTCTGAAATGTTTGAGGTAACATTTGGCCAATATTTCTTTGCAATGAATCTAATGTAGGAACATAAAGAGATCTTTTTGGTA
>CAZHSJ010000050.1:0-15114 GCA_964535225.1 Uncultured Candidatus Berkiella sp.
TTGTGTTAAATAAAGTTCGCCCTTTACCCCTAACTCAGCAAAGGCTACAGTGGGTAACAAATAATGTATTCCCCGATGGGAAAACAAAATACAATCGACGATGTTTTTTTTAACTGCCTTCATGTGGTTCTTTTCGACCATGGAATTTATGTAATAAATTTAAAAGTTCTTCTTCAAGATAAGGTTTGTTTAAGTAAGCATCCGCCCCTGCTTGCATGGCGCGTACCCTGTGCTTTTCGCCAGATCTTGAGGTTATCATTATAATGGGGATATTTTTTAATTTTTCCTTTCCCTTCATGGCCTGGATTACTTGAAATCCATCCATTCTGGGCATTTCAATATCTAATAAAACAATATCTGGCAGTACGTCCTCCATTACCTCAACAGCATCCATGCCATCAATTGCCATCAGCGGTTTAAATCCATTTCTTTTTAAGAGCCTACTGGTAACTTGCCTTACGGTTGTAGAGTCATCAACAATAAGTACTTTAGTTTCAGCTTGCTTTTCATTATAAAAAACTTGTGTGTTGGTGCTTTCATAGGGTTCAACATGAAAATGCATCTTCGCCAATGCCCTTTGAATAAGGTGTTGCGCATTGAGCGCTAACACAATTTGGCCATCTCCAAGTAATGAAACACCTGAAATTTCTCGAACAAACTGTAGTT
This sequence comes from Uncultured Candidatus Berkiella sp., assembly GCA_964535225.1. Taxonomy (GTDB): domain Bacteria; phylum Pseudomonadota; class Gammaproteobacteria; order Berkiellales; family Berkiellaceae; genus Berkiella. The sequence continues at coordinate 667 of CAZHSJ010000050.1, forward strand.
GCAAACCAGCCGGTTTAATAACAATTTCTCGGCTTCCTATTAATTTATCGATAACAAAGGCAATTTTTTCTCTTTCAGATTGTAAAAAGATAACGGGCAATAGGTAATTTTCTTTTTCAGTGTATTCCCACTGTTTTTCACCTAATAGTTCGGCCAAATAAAAAAGATCATAGGTCGTTTGGGCATAATGTAGTTGAGGATTTGGGTTAGAAAATTTTTCCATCAGCTCGACTTGAGAAAGCCGGACAATCCCCGCCAAGTGTGCCAAAGGCACTGCATAGGTTTGCTCGCCCACATTGAGAATAAGTGCTTGATTTAATGATAAACTAAAGGGTAACCGGATGGTGAAGGCGGTGCCAACTTGTTTTTTACTCGAGACTTGTAAGCTTCCACCCAATTTATTAATTTGGGCATTAAGCACATCCATACCAAGCCCTCTGCCTGAAATAGGCGTAGCCACCTCTTTGGTACTAAAACCGGGTAAGGAGATAACTTTAATAGCATCATCAATCGTCATTGAGATTTTGCCTGACCATAATTTTTTTTCAACTGCTTTCGCTTTTACTTTATCAACATCTATACCTTGACCGTCATCACTGAGTTCAATAATAATTTCATTTCCTTGACGAAACATCGATAACGTAATAACCCCATATTCTGTTTTACCTAATTGCTTTCTTACCTCTGGCGGTTCAATGCCATGATCAATTGCGTTTCGAACCATATGTTCAAGTCCTGGGATCAATCTCTCTAATATTTTTCTGTCTACTTCACCTTGCGCTTTAAGACAAGCTAAATGGACTTCCTTTTTTAACTCATGAGATACTTGTCTAACAATTCGCTTTAATCTTGGCACGAGGCTTTCTAGAGAAATCATTCTGGCATGGGTGATCCCTTCTTCTAAACTTCTTGCCACCCTCCCTTGTTCCATTAACAAACCTTCAAAACTTCTCGCAGAAATAACAACGGAATTATTTAATTCTTCTAGGTAATTTAATTTATCAACAAGCAATCTTGTTGACTGTTGTAAAAAAGAATATCTATCAAATTCTAATATATCAAATTCCTCATATCCCTTATCACTGATAGCCGCTTGATAAGTTCGTAAATTAATATCTGCTTTAACCTGCAAGTGGCGCATTTGTTCTTGCACCAGTTTTATTTCTTTTGTCATTTCAGCTAATGATTCTCTGGCTTTCACTAGTTGCTGTGCCAGGTGGGATCGCGCAACGTTAATTTGCCCTGCAAGCTTGCTAAATCCTTCTAGCACATCAGATTTAACCCGGATTAATTCCGCCCCTTGCTCCTGACTTACCTTAATTACTTCATGTGTACTTGGTTCATCAATGATTTCATTTTCATCATCAACTTCATTTGCTTGGTCTTTAACCAAGCCATCTTTGAGCGCATTTAAGGGAATAGCTTCTTCTGGTAAAGGCGTAGACTTTGCCAAATTTTCTATGTAACGTATTAGAAAATCTACTGCACGCTGAATTTCCTGCAACTTATGTTCAGAAAAGGGGAGCTCATTGCTGTGAATTTTTTGTATTATTTGCTCAAGCGTATGAACATATTCACTCAATGACGTTAATCCAATCATACGCGTACTACCTTTGAGTGTATGAATTTCACGCAAGATAGGTTCAAGTAAATTTAGCGCACTTGGTAAATTTCGCCATTTTTCTAGATTGACATTTATCGCTTCAAGAATATCATTCGCTTCTTCAATAAATATCTGAATCAGTTCATCGTCAAATTTCATGAGAGGCCCCTCGTTACTGCCCCCATGCTTCTTTTTCTTCTGACAAATCGACGTCAGGTTGATTTTGCTGTACATCGGGTTGTCTATCTTGTACTGGCAACTTAAAGCCTGCAACAGAGTCTCGCAATTCAATAGCAAGCTCAGCCAAGTGTCCAATAGAAGCGGCTGTTGTCATGGTGCCTGATGCGGTTTGCGTGGTAATTTCTTGAATAACCCCCATGGTTTTAGAAATTTTGCTTGCTGTCACCGCTTGTTGCTTTGCTTCATTAGAAATATTTTGAATTAATTCCGCAAGATGTAAAGAGACACTTTCAATTTTTTCTAGTGCAACACCTGCATCTTGAGCTAGTCTCGCCCCCTGAACAACCTCTGTGGTGGTTTGCTCCATCGATTTCACGGTCTCGCTGGTATCATTTTGAATAGCATGAACAAGGGCTTCAATTTGCTTGGTTGCTAAGCTTGAGCGTTCAGCAAGGCGTTGTACTTCTTCTGCTACTACCGCAAACCCTTTGCCTGCTTCTCCTGCCATCGCAGCCTGGATAGCAGCATTTAGCGCTAAGATATTAGTTTGATCCGTAATATCATCAATAATCGATATCGTGTCACCAATTTCTTGAGAGCTTTCACCTAATCGTTTAATTTGCTTTGCGGTTTCTTGAATTTGTCCTTTAATACGCTCCATCCCACTAATCGTGTTTTGCACCATGGATACACCACTTTTGGCAATGCTTACTGAATTTTCTGCAACTGAAGTACTCTCTGTTGCATTAGCAGAAACGTGTTCAATTGACGCTGCCATCGCATTAACGGCCGCTGTAGCCCCGACAATTTCTTTTGCTTGATTTTCACTGGCTTGGGCTAATAATCGCGCGGTTGTTTGCGCTTCTTGGGCAGAGGCAGAAACTTGAACCGCGGTGTCATTAATGGTAAATACTAATTTGCGCAATGCATTAATGGCATAGTTCACAGACTCTGCAATAGCGCCGGTAATATCTTCACCCACCGTAGCATGAACGGTTAAATCACCGTCAGCGAGATTTGCAAGTTCATCTAATAATCGCCAAACGGCTGCCCTGTTGGCGCGGTGTTGTGACGCCGTCTGAGCAAGACTAACTTTAGTATCTGAATACAGTTGGTAGCTCATCCACAATAAAAGTACAATACAAACGCCACCGAGGAAATAGCCAGAGAATGGGCCAATCATACGCCGCTCGGAGGCTTTCGCATAAGAGCGTAATAACTCTGTTGATTGGTCTAGCAACGTTTGCGATCCGAGAAAAATATCATACGAAGCCGTTCTTACCAACATTAACTGCTCAGAGATCTGGATAATTTGCTGAACATTTTCCTCTACATAACTAAATTTTTCGCTGATGGCATCTAATATTTTCCTAGCATCTGGATCAGTAACTTTGCTAATTCCTAACGCGCTATTCCCATCTCGCATACCGTTAAGATAACTTCCAAAGAGATTGGCTTGACGAGAAAAGGCATCCGCGGCATCTACAGCATCTTCTCCGCCTTGCAACACTTTATCAAGGTAACGAATAATGCGCTCTGCAATCCATTTTTGACGTGAAGCAACTGAAATTTGATCACCCGGTGCATTATTCTTAAGCAGGATGTCAATTACCTTATCCAGTTCGACTTGCAATTGAGGAATGGTTTTGTTTAAGTTCGTTGCAATCTGATGCAACTCTAAAAGAGAGTTTTGCCTACTTAAAATAGCGTCCGTTTTTTCTCTTAGCGGTTTCCAAGTTTCTTCTAAGCGAAGTAACTCGCGATGCCGGATATCCGTGGAGGTTGGCGGCAAGCCGGTTTTGACATCACCATTAATTAAAGTATCTAGACCATTATCGAACTCATCGCGACGATTACGAAGCAGTTCGAAGGCATCTTGTGCGCCATCAGCAGCATTGCTAGCATTTTTAGCTAAGCTTTGCGATAAAATGCGTAATTCCCCGGCAATGGCGATGTAGTGTTTGTCATTTTCGTCTTGAACACTGACGTACCAAAAATTTAAAAACATTAACAATATACTTAATACCAATAAAATACCGACGAAGGCATAGTCCTTTTTAATGCCCGTTGGTGCTGATAGTTCCTTCTCTATCGCTGCCATTATTCTTTCACCTCAATTAGGGTTTCTCGTTGTGCCGCATCACGGAACTTTGGATGTTTCATCATGGCTTTACAACTAATAATCGGCAACTCAAGATGATCATTTGAAAATGAGCCAATAATAAATGGCGCAAACTCTGGGATTGGATTAATAGCTGTTTTTAATTTATCTTCGAAAGCCATACGCTGCAGACCAAGCACCCTATCAACTAACATGCCACAGGTATCTTCTTGCGTTTGTATCACCAATATCCGAGAGTCGTGGGTAATAATCGATACCTTCCCGCTCACAAAGCCATTAAGATCTGTCACCGGGAATAATTCACCATGTGAGGTGACCATGCCACGCAACCAAGGCTTTACGCCGGGAATATTTGCAAGCAAAGGAACACGCATGATCTCGTGGATCTCTTCTAAAGGCACAAGCAACACATTGTTCCCTGATAAAAAAGACACGCCCACCCAGTTTTCTGCTACAGTTTCATGATGTGGAAATCCCTTAGCATGCTTAAGTATGGTTTCTTCTAGTGCTTGCAATTTAACAAAGGGGGCTAGAGGTTGTGATTGCATGCCATTGCCTTACAATAGGTTATTCCTTTGCTGATGAATCAATGTAAGTGTCTAACATAATAATAGTAGAATGATTCGACTTGTCAGTAGAAATTCCGGGTGAACACTAAAATCCACCCTAAAATGAATCGATGAGGGGATTATGAATCTAGCAAATGAAGGCAAAAGATGGGTAGATTAACAGTAACGCAAGTTTTTAAACATCATTTCGCAATCACATACGCCCTAGATGATCAGCGTCGTTTTGCACGTATGTTAATCTTAGCTTCGTTATTTCATCTGGTTTTATTTTTATCATTCGATTTTACTTACCGCCAACCCCTTGATCCGATAACAAGCGCACTGGACATTACCTTATTGCCTTCTTTTGAACCCCCACAAACACTCCCCTATGAAGATCTGCAAACCTCAAGTTCAATTGAAGAAATGAATGGGTTTATATTTAGTGCAAACGCTAAAAAACTAAAGACCAATAAGGAGGAGAGTTTACGTAAAAGGACTATCTCTGCTGCATCGCACGAAAAGCGAGATGCCCCGTACCTAGAGAGATGGCAATCTTATGTGGAGCATTTTGGTAATACACATTATCCCGAAGTTGCTTTAAGGAACCATTTGACAGGGGATCTCCGTTTACTGGTTGCCTTGAATAAAGATGGATCATTACGTGAAGTAACCGTACGTCACTCTTCAGGTTCACCTAAGCTTGATCAAGCCGCTATTGATTTGGTGTACCAGGCTGCCCCTTTTGAACCACTACCATCGGAAATTACCAAAGATACCGAAATCCTAGAAATTATACGCACCTGGCAATTTAGGGGTGAGTTATCCACCTCATAAACAATATTTACAGCTGACCTAAGGCCTATCCCACTATTTTCAACGGGCTGAAAATAGTAAGATCACACTAATAGTAGGGTGATAGTAGTACCCTTAGGGCGCCAAAATGAGTGTATATACTTCTCTTAGGGATCATTTTTTAATCGCCATGCCCAGCATGGCTGATCCTCATTTTACACATTCTGTTATTTATATTTGCGAACACTCCCCAGAAGGCGCCATGGGCATTGTTATCAATATGCCTTTAAGCATCCATTTGGGTGACGTTTTACAAAATATGAATATTAAATCCGAGGATGCTGAATTATTGCAAACCCCTGTACTTGCTGGCGGCCCGATTCAACAAGAAAGGGGCTTTGTTATCCATCGTGGTAGTAATGATAAATGGGAATCCTCTCTTGCGCTTACCAAAACCATTAGCATTACAACGTCAAAGGATATTCTGTTTGCCATCGCTAATCATAAGGGTCCCAAAGATCATATCATTGCACTTGGTTATGCTGGCTGGGACAGCGGCCAATTAGAACGCGAAATTGCGCAAAACTCCTGGTTATGTGGCCCCGCCAATCCTGAAGTGCTTTTTGAAATCGCACCGGAAAACCGCTGGCGCGCGGCAGGTGCCTTGTTAGGGGTGGATATGGATTATCTCTCCACAGAAGTCGGCCATGCCTGATTCGTTGCGTCATTTCATTTACAACTTTGTCACTTTCGCTGCTCGCAATCCTCATGTACTTAAATGTACACTCCGGTTGCTTGCAGCTCAGTTTCGCGTTGTAAACGAAATGACTGTACGAATCATGTTTACTCATTTTACTTTGAAAACCCTAAGAGGTTTTAGAGGATGAAGGGAACGTTTTTGGGGTTTGACTTTGGAACCAAATATTTAGGTGTCGCCGTTGGTCAATCTATTACGCAAACTGCCCGTCCTTTAATCACACTTCGCGTAAATAATGGCATTCCGCGTTGGGAAGAGCTAGATAAAATTATTGATGAATGGCAACCTTGTGCGCTGATCCTTGGGCTTGCTATACAACCCGATGGTTCTCATTCAAACACCAGCAAAAAGGCCATGAAATTAGGCCAGCAATTACAGGCACATTATCAGCTGCCCGTTCATTATATTGAAGAAAGACTAACCAGTGTCGCTGCCAATGAGCGAGTGAGAGAAAACCCGCAAGCATCTGCCATTGAACGCGATCTTGATGCTGTTGCAGCATGTATTATTTTAGAATCTTGGTTACACAGTAACCCAAAGGAATCAAGCAATGCTTCAGTTTAACAAAGATAAGCGTCTTAAGCATTTACTGACTATTGAGGGTTTAAAAAAAGAGCATATCATTGAGATCTTAAATAAAGCGGAAGATTTCTTTGTGCCTTCTGGGGAAATCAAGCAAACGTCGCTACTTCAGGGCAAAACTGTCGCGAATGTCTTTTTTGAACCCTCCACACGCACCCGCTCTACTTTTGAATTAGCCGCTAAAAAACTCTGCGCCAATGTGCTTAACTTAGATATTTCACATTCCTCAACCTCTAAAGGGGAATCGTTGCGCGATACGGTACGTAATTTGCAAGCCATGCAATGCCAAATTTTTGTGGTTCGTCATAGCGCAAGCGGTGCTGCTCACTTTGTTGCCTCCCATGTGAATGAGGACGTTTGTATTATTAATGCCGGTGATGGATGCCATGCCCACCCCACCCAAGCCTTACTCGATATGTATACTATCCGAAAGCATCGGGGTGAGTTTCATAAACTTAATGTTGCGATTGTCGGCGATATTTTGCATTCTCGTGTTGCGCGCTCTCAAATTCAGGCTTTGCAAATCTTAGGGGCTGCGCAAATACATGTCATCGGCCCCAAAACACTCATGCCAAAATATATTGAGCACCTTGGCGTAAAAGTATTTCATAATTTACATGAAGGCTTGCAAGGCGTTGATGTCATCATGATGTTAAGACTACAACTTGAGCGTATGCAATCGGGGTTGTTACCAAAAGGTAATGCTTATTATCGACTTTATGGTTTAACCCATGAATCTTTACAAGCGGCTAATAAAGATGCCCTTATTATCCATCCTGGCCCGATTAACCGTGGCGTTGAAATTCAATCCGATATTGCCGATGGACCCAATGCGGTGATTTTAGATCAAGTCACGAATGGGATTGCTGTTCGTATGGCTGTTATGTCTTTATTAGCAGAAAATTCTAAAGGCTTCAAATGACAATATTAATTAAAAATGGCCGCGTTATTGATGTGGCCAACAATTTAGATCAAACGACAGATCTTGCCATTGAAAATGGAAAAATAAAATATATTGGTAATATCCCCGCTGACTTTAAAGCAACAACCCTTATTGATGCAGCCGAGCACTGGGTGCTACCCGGACTTGTCGATGGTTGTAACAGACCGCAAATGCAACACCCACAGGGCACAACGTTATTTGATGAAGCCACAGCTGCCCTAAAAAGAGGGATCACATCATTGTGTATTCCACCCGATGGCGATCCCATTATTGACACCAATAGCAATGCTATACGCTTAAAACAACAAGGCTCTCATGCACTGCCAAAGATCTATCCTATTGGCGCGCTAACCTCATCTTTACAGGGAACCTCCATCTCTGATCTCACCGCATTACATCAGGCTGGATGTATTGCTTTTAGCAATGCGCAACAACCAATATCCGATATAAAAATATTACGCCATTGTTATGAATATGCCTCTAGTTTTAATTTAACCATCATTGTCCAACCCCAGTGCGCTATGCTCGCCAAAGGGGGGATAGCGCATGAAGGCATTGTTTCTACACGCTTAGGGTTGCCCGGGATCCCGGTGATTGCTGAAACCTCCGCGATCGCATTACATCTCTTACTCATGCAAGATACCAATACGCGCGTGCATTTTACATGCGTTTCAAGCTTTGAAGCCATATCGCAAATCAAGGAAGCCAAAAAGAATGGGCTTCCTGTTACGGCGGACACCGCTATGCATCATTTACATTTAAGCGAAATGGATCTGACTGAATTTAACGCTAACTGTCATGTATATCCCCCCCTACGATCACTCAGGGATAAAGAGGCTTTAATAGAAGCTATCAATGAGGGAACGATTGATGCCATTTGTTCTGATCATCGTCCATTAGATAGTATTGCCAAATTAGCCCCTTTTGCAGATACCATTGCTGGCTTATCCGCGATTGATACCTTTTTTTCATTAGGGTTACATTTGGTTAAGGAAAATAAATGTGATCTGCACGCCCTACTGGGCGCAATCACTTACCGTGCCGCTAAATTATACAATTTACCTGGCGGCACGTTATCGATAAACAGTGATGCTGATATTTGTATTGTCGATCCTAATAGCTACTGGGAAGTAAAAGAAAATTCGCTTTTAAGTAAGGGGAAAAACACGCCTTTTAAAGGGTGGCAAATACCCGGCCTTGTGACGCACACCCTTTTAAATGGGCAACTTGTTTTTGAGCAAGCGAAATGAGATTTTCTTTTTCACTTCAACCCCTTGTAAACAAATTTAATCATGTTTGCATTGAAGCACCCTTGCTTAAACAACTAGCGATGCCTGGGCATTTTATTACCATTGATAATACTTTTCCCTGTTATGTGATGGGGCAATCAAGTGGTATAGAGATCATTGCCTGCCCTGAATTATCAGGGTATCTTGAGCATAAAGAAACTATCGCTTTATCCGAATTACAGGGTAAGGTGCTAAATCCCCCTCAGGCAAAAACATTTACTTTAGTCACGGCGCACAATAATGCATTAAGCGCTGCTATTTTTTATGTGAAAAAATTTCGCAGCCAGTTTAACGGGCTTGTTTTAATCGGTGCAACACAGGCTTTTCCTTTTGCTCCTTGCCCCTCACGTATGCTCATTCCTGACTTGCCAGCAGATGTTATTGGTGCACTTCCTTTATTAGAAGACTGGGGGGTACCTTCACGCCTTGCGTGTTTAATCGATATGCCGGGTGTTTTTCATGACAACGTTGAGGCTTTAGCACAAGCGTGGTTAGCAAAGACAACACTATCGCCTGTCTCGCAACTTATCTTACCTTCACTATAGTGGTTATTATGGTTTATTTTTTCTGTGCGAACCAATCTCAGGGATAGATTTTTGCTTTTTGGTCTCTTGAGGCTCACGATGACTCCCAATATTTAACCATGGCTCTTTTCTTTTTTCTTGCATTTTGTCCTTAGGCCATACAGCCGGTAGTGGCATAGCATTGTAATCCATTTCCGGTGTTTGGGTTGGTGTCTGCGGTAATGGTGCGTATTTTTGCATGTCGACACCGGCAATGTTAGTTTCTCTTAGCGCATTCACAAAGTTTTCTTTTGTCATCCCGCCTTTTAAAGCTTTTTTTTGTGCTGTCTCCATCAATCTATCTATATTTATCTTTTGATTAGAATAGCGTAAAGGCATGGCGCTACTTAGCAACAATTGTAGCACTTTTGTTTGATCGTCATGTTTAAACACTTTGCCTGTTGTGGCTTTTATTTTCTCAGCAAGTGCTAGTTCGAGCGTATTTATCAATGCATGGTTATCTAATTTTGCTTTTAGTTCGCCTACTTTAAGGTCAAGTTCTTCATTTTTTTTAATGGTTTCTTTAAAACCATTGGGATGCCTTGCGATAAGATTTGCATCGTTAGTAAAATCATTAACTATATTTCTCCCCAGCTCTTGTAGCTGAGGTTGAGATAAATTAAATACACTTGGTTGCTTGGCAAAGTTTGCTACCTGCTCTGTGATTGCTTGAACTAAAACATTATCGATGATGATATCTTGCTGTTTCCCTTTACCTTGCGTTTGCGTAAAAGGAGGTCCCTTTTTAGAGATCTCTGCTAACACTTGCGACAGTAATTCTGCATTAGCCTTTAAATAAGCCTGTGAGTGTAAGGGGGCTTCTTTATCATTAAAGTAAAGATCATTAAAAGCCCTTCCTACAGCAAATCCAACCATATGTGGCAAAGCTTGAAATAACTTCGGTTTTGACAATTTTCCCTTCATTTTTTCTATAACCATGTCAGAATAATCTGATACTAAATCCGTAGATTTTTTATCTAATACCGCCCGCATCGCCTCTGGATAAAGATCAACCGCACTTATTTTAGCTGCTAAGTCCGTTTTCAAAGTCGAAATAACCGCCTCAAAATTAACGAGTTTGTTATCTGTTGGCACATGTCCCTCTAGTGCCCTTAACATATTTCTTGCAAATTCTGCACGCTTATTTTCTTTAATCAGTAGCAAGGCTTGGGCTGAATATGCTTCCATCGTTTTTTGATAGTATTTTTCAAATATCTCTTCAATTGAATGTGCTTGCATTTTGTCAAAAAGCGCCTTATTGGTCTCAATACCTTTACTATTACTATTAAAGTGCGATGCAAATTTAGCCATAAACTCATTTTTTATCGCTTTTTTAAAATCATCAATATTTTGGGTATTACCAAGGCTCATATTTGCACCTCTTTTGGTGAAGTCGCTTTTGTTAAGTTAGAAAACAATTTAAGATAAATGGTGATATACTCGCTTTCTACACGTATACTCCTATGTATGCGACACTGCCCGTATAAGATAAGTTCCTAGCTTTAGGCAAGAAGTCCAATTTAAGGGTATTAACTAACAAGAGAGGCCCCATTAAAATAAGGGTTTTTTCATTGCTGTTAGCGGGATTATTTGGTATAAAGTCTGGCTCAATGCGAATGAATGGGGACTATCATGTCAAGAATGTGTATGGTTACGGGCAAAGGTACTGCACGTGGCAATAACGTTTCACACAGTAACATTAAAAAGAAACGTACCTTTAAAGTTAATGTTCACTGGAAGCGCTTTTGGTTAGCCACAGAAAACCGGTTTATAAGACTTAGAGTTAGTAACCGCGGTATGCGGATCATTGACAAAAAGGGCTTAGAAGCTGTTTTGGCTGAATTAAGCGGCCGCAGCGAACTGATTTAGGAGCATTTCTATGGCAGCAGATACCATTAAAGTTATTATGCGTTCTTCTGAATCACGCTTTTTCTATACAACGACTAAAAATAAGCGTAATAAAGAAAAGCTTCAGTTAAAACGCTATGATCCCGTTATTCGTAAGCATGTTGATTTTAATGAAGAAAAGATAAAGTAGTTGTGTCAATCAACTGAAATAAAAAACCCCGCATTGCGGGGTTTTTTATTTCAAGGGAAGAAACCTACGCTGGCTTAAGGGCAAAGCTTCTTAAGTACAGTGAAAACTCTTTCAACCCAGCAATACCGGTGGTTTCTGCTTCATGACACCATTTTTGCAAGGACTCTAATAAATCACTTTCTTGCAAATTAGTTTGACTCCACAGATTTTGTAAGCGCTCTTTAAATTGATAAACCTGTTGAACAGCGTTGTTTTTAGCTAAAAAGTTGGCCAACCGCTCTTTGGCGCTTACATCTAATAAAGATTTTTCACGAATTAAGAGCTTTTTAACCTTATTCCACATGCTGGCTTCCGTTGCATTCACTTTACGCTTTTCTTGCATCAAGGTTGGCACCAAAACCTGGTTAGAAAATGTTGCCATCACCTGGAAACGATTCAAAATCACCGCTTTTAAGGTTTCCATATCAATCTGAGTTTTTCCCGGAATGAGTTTAGGCTCAGGAGGGCGACGCTTTGGTTTTGCCAACCCAAATAGCCCAAACAGTCTGATATAAATCCAACCCATATCCACTTCCCACCACTTAACGGAAAACTTAGCCGAGGTTGGGTAGGTATGGTGGTTATTATGTAATTCTTCACCGCCGATAAAGATCCCTAGCGGGAAAACATTGGTTGCTGCATCTGGGCATTCATAGTTACGGTAACCCCAATAGTGGCCAATACCATTAACAACACCCGCAGCAAAAAATGGGATCCAAGCCATTTGCAAGGCCCAAATAGTTATGCCAGGAACCCCGAACAAGAGAACATTTGTAGCTAGCATCAGGTAAATACCCAGTTTGCTATGATTGTAGATATGGTTTTCTGCCCAATCATCTGGTGTGCCCTGACCATAACGCTCCATGGTTTCTTTGTTTTTAGCTTCTTTACGATAAAGTTCGGCACCTTGCCACATGACCGTATTAAACCCTAATACTTGAGGGCTATGTGGATCTTCGGCTGTTTCGCACTTAGCATGGTGCTTTCGATGAATTGCTGTCCACTCTTTAGTTACCATACCCGTGGTAAGCCATAACCAAAATCGAAACATATGGCTTAAGATAGGGTGTAAATCTAACGCTCGATGCGCTTGGTTTCGATGAAGATAGATAGTCACAGCAGCAATGGTGCCCTGGGTGAAACCCAATAATACGATGATGTTTCCCCACCAAGGTAAATCGCACAACCCATAAAACATGTAACCACTCCTAAGTTAGAAAAATATATTATCGTTTGTGTTATTACGTAAACTTACATTATACCGCTTATTGCCAATTCATTGCACTAGAAGTATACATTAAAAAGATCTTCTTTCAGGAATAAAAGCAGGGAATGCGTGAAAGTTAGTGAACTTGAATATAGGATAAGTGACGGTGTGCTTTTTAAAGGCATAAACCTCCACTTCACTAAAGGCGTTATTGTTATCAGTGGCAATAATGGCTGTGGCAAATCAACCCTATTACGGATTTTAAGCGGCCTTTGCCGACCTCATCGCGGTCAAGTGCTATACCAAGGTGTTGATCTTTATGCTAACCCCATGATGAAACAAAGCTTAGGTTATGTGCCAAGTGCTCCCTTTTTGTATCCCCATCTCACACTCAACGAAAATTTACAAATCTGTGCTTTGATGCACCAACTCCCCAAAAGTCAATTCAAAGATCATCTCAATTGGGTCCTAAAACAATGCCAACTCAATGGTTTTGAAAATGTTTTATTTGCTCACTGCTCAGATGGTGTACAAAAACGCGCCATGATTGCATCTAGTATGATACATCGCCCCACGCTACTTATTCTTGATGAACCTACAACCGCTCTATCCTGGCAAAGTCGCGATAACTTATGGGCTTTATTAAACCAACTAGCCACTAACGGGGTAGACATCATACTTTCATCGCATCAACGGGAAGATATTCACTATTGCACACAACATTATGTTTTAGAAAAAGGGAAGCTACTTCTTCAAGATAATAGGCATGCCTTTAGCGAAATTATCTTATCTCAACAAATGCCCTTGCCAACGAATCAAGAACATACTTTATGATTAAATCATTTCAAATAGAATGCTACAAATTAATACGCCACCCCTTGTTTTTAATAACGCTTTCATTATCTTTTGGTATATTGGCCATTTTGTTCCATAGATTATGTCTTGATTATTTACACCTGGCTCATCATGCTCTTAATACTCGAAATATTGCTCCTAGTCTATCTGAGGAAATTATAAAGCCATTGTGCAGTTGGTCCATCATTATCATGGCGCTTATTCTGCCCGTGTTTACGGCTTATAGCCTAAGTCAAGAGTACAAACAAAAAACTTTTATTCAATGGGCGATGAGCTGTTTTAAAGCAAGGGATATTGTGCTTGGAAAATGGTTGTGTCTTATTGTGATTGTCCTTTTTATTAACAGCATCATGCTGCTCATGATGAGCATTTTGCATATGAACGCTTCTCTTCATTGGCAAGTTATCGCTTTAAGCACCCTCGTTGTTTTACTGGTTGGTAGTTGCCTCATCAGTTTTGGTTTATACATTTCAAGTTTTTGCAAAAACCCACTCATAGCACTAGGGATCACCTACTTAGGAGAATTATTATGGATGCTCCTGCCCTGGCTTAATCCTTTTCATCAACCCCTAGATATTTGGGTACAACACTTTTCGATAATTAATCACTGCCATCATGCATTTTTAGGGATCTTTTTTAGCCCTGATCTGATATTCTTTATACTAACAACGCTTTTTTGGTTAACGCTAACAATACGGCAAGTTAACCCCAAACTAACCGATATTCCAACATGAAACAGTACCCCATTAAAAAATATGTGTTTTTGCCAAGCTTTGTTGCATTAATTTTTCTTTGCTATTTCATGAGCACGCGCTTTGCATTTTACCATTCACTTAAACAACAAGATTTATCGACAACCACGCAAACCTTATTAGCGAGTTTTGACAAAGATATACGTATTTCGCTTTTTACACCAAATGAAGAAAC
>CAZHSJ010000051.1:0-15019 GCA_964535225.1 Uncultured Candidatus Berkiella sp.
TAAAACGCTGCTTGCCCAATTTGCCATTGAACAAAACACCAATAAAGATAAACTATTTGAGACTTTGCTTAAAAATCAGCAAAGCGCTAATGAAACCATTACTGCTTTTTCTGCCCAACAATTACTGGGTTTACAAAGCAGCTTACGTGAACATTTTTCCGAGCTAGATAGGCAAATTAACACTGTTTTAACGCGGACCACCCAAAATTTATCGCAACAATTCGATAAGTTAAATCAATCTACTCACGATCAACTCGTTAAAATCAGCGAATCGGTTGAAATAAAACTCGCCAAGGGTTTTGAAAAAACCAATGAAACCTTTACCAATATTATTACCCGCTTAGCCATCATTGACGATGCGCAAAAGAAAATTACGCAACTATCGCAAAACGTGGTGAGCTTACAAGAAATTCTTAGCGATAAACGCTCTCGCGGCGCCTTTGGTGAGGTGCAGTTAAACACGCTTTTACAAAACTGCTTACCGACAAACTGTTATCATTTACAACACACCCTTTCAAACAATGCGCGCGTTGATTGTTTACTTGTTTTACCTGAACCAACAGGCAAAATTGCGATTGACGCTAAATTTCCCTTAGAAAATTATAAGAAGTATGTTGATGTAAATCGCAGTGAAAGTGAACGCCAAGCAGCCAAAGCACAATTTAAGGTTGATATAAAAAAACATATCCAAGATATTAGCCAAAAATATATCGTACCCGGTGAAACCAGCGATGGCGCCTTAATGTTTATTCCCGCAGAAGCTATTTTTGCCGAGATCCATAGCTTTCACCCAGATTTAGTTGATTTTGCCATGGCGCAACGGGTATGGCTGGCCTCTCCTTCCACCATGATGGCTATTCTAACCACAGCAGCATCGGTATTAAAAGATTCTGCTACACGTGCCCAAGTGCATGTTATTCAAGAACATTTGCGCCTATTGGCACAAGATTTCTCGCGTTTTGAAAAACGTATGGATAATTTATCACGCCATATTCAACAAGCGAATGATGATGTCGCCCAAGTGCATACATCCGCGCTTAAAATTAGCAAACGCTTTACCCAAATTGAAAATGTAGAGTTATCGACAGTAGATCTCACAGAATCGCTTCCTGAACTCGCGGAGGAAAATCATGACTCGTAAGCTTTTAAAAGAAGAACTCAAAGCCATTGATGCCTTTGTTAAGACCGTCCAAGCAGAAATAACCCCTTGGCAGCCAACGGATTCTCAACAAGCGCGTGATAGTGAAATCCCGGGAGAAATTAAAGCATTGCTGTTAAAACTCTTACCCAAAAGTGTTAATGATCATTTGCTGACAAAATATCTGCCCTTTTTAAATAAAAGCAACTACCAAGATGACATTCTGTATTGGCTAAACGCCATTGATAGGCTATCTGGAAACATGAAAACCAGTAGTAGATATAATACAACAGACAAGGTGCATCAAATCTTATTTCGAGAGGCAACCCGTATTGCGATGGAGACATCCCTTAATTTTGCAGCCTATACTTTAAACCTCATCACGAAATTACCTTATGCCATTACCCCCACCTTGTTAATGGATTTTGCTCCAATTGCCATAACTCGCTTTAAGGAGCAAAAAGAGCAAGATTGCCGCGCGGGTAAGGATAAAGAATCTGGCGCCTATGGTTATGTTTACCATACCCATGTTGATGAAGATACATTGAGATCATCACTTTTGGCAAAACACCCTGCCATCGTGAAGTTTAACCCTACCCTTTTACATCGTACCCGCTCAGATTCTGCCGCTTTGCAGCATACCTCTACTAAGGCGAGCAGTATGAGTCCACTGCGGCCTCATGAACCTGTAACCAATATCTACAGCGGGCTTAAACTGCGCGTGTGCTAAATTCTGTAAGTAAATCTAGCCAAGGCAGATAGTTACCTTATGTTCTACACTTAAGGTGGATTATTGCCGGGCGGGATTTACTATTTATGTACCAAAAACTAACTAAAAAGATAATCGATTGGATCACCGAAGAAAGACCTAATACCGATTTTCCCTTATGCGATTTTGAGCGGATCCGCTATGAGTTACGGCCTAGCGACGTACTCCTTATTGAAGGTCGCTCTCGGATCAGTGAAGTCATCAAACAAATCACCCAAAGCACCTGGTCACATGCCTGCTTATATATTGGCCGAGTGCATGATATCGACGATCCTATTTTGCGCGAAAGACTAACGGAGCACTTTCAGGGTGATATGAACGTACAGCTCGTTATTGAAGGTTATCTTGGCAAGGGTACGATTGTGAGCCCCTTAGACAATTATTGTGGCGATCATATCCGTATTTGCCGCCCCCGAGGTTTGTCACGCCATGATGCCCAACAAGTCATTGGTTTTGGTATTAATAAACTGGGCACCGATTATGACATCCGACAATTATTTGATATGGCCCGCTTTATTGTTCCTTGGTCTATTTTACCCAGGCGCTGGCGCTCGACTTTATTTGAATACCACGTGGGCGATGCGACGAAAGTGGTTTGCTCATCCATGATTGCAGAAGCCTTTGGCTCCATCGACTTCCCCATTTTGCCTGTCGTAAAACAACATGAAGAATCCGGCGTTGAACTTTTTGTGCGTAACCCCAAACTCTTTACGCCTAGCGACTTTGATTATTCCCCTTATTTTGACATTATTAAATACCCCTTTATTGCCTTCTCTGATAGCCCCTATCGGCATTTACCTTGGAATAAAGATGGTTTAGTGAGCCCAGATGGCGAAACAATCATTGATCCAAAAATTTATAAGCAAAAAGAAAAGAAATTGTTTGGGATAAAATTTAAAAAAGACACTGAGGATGGGTCTTTATCCCCTAAAAAGTCAGAAGACAAAAAAGAAGACACAGAGGATAAGGAGCCTGAATTAAAACTCCTTACGCAATATACACCCGCGGATAATTTATATTCAGCGCTATCTTGGCAAATCAATAAAATATTTACCAAGAAAGATAACAAAATGTTAGAAAAGTAACATTCTGTCGTAAGCACTTTATCGTATCTGCTAAAATCGGGTAGAATAACCTGTTTTACGCTTAGCAGTTAAGGGATCGTTGCTTGGCAAACCCGCTATGGTCTAGTGCACAAACTATTTTACAGTCTGTATTGGCAATCTATGCCATACTGCTTATTGCGTTTTATACCCTCTCCGATAGTGTTATCTTTCAACCCCCCACACCGACCTATAAAGATAATAATAAGATTATTAAAATACCTGTAGATAAGGGGCAGGAGATCTCCGCTATTTTTTTAAAACATCCCCAGCCACGCGCCACACTTTTATTTAGCCATGGCAACGCAGAAGACTTAGGCACACTTTATCCTACATTAACCCTCTACTACCAACAGGGTTACAGTATTTTAGCCTATGACTATCAAGGTTATGGTACATCAAGTGGGAAACCTTCTGAAAAAAATACCTATCAAGATATCACTGCAGCCTATCAGTATTTAACACAAAAAGAAGGTATACCTGCCAATAGTATTATTGTATACGGACGTTCGGTGGGTACCGGACCAAGTGTCTATTTAGCAAAAAATCAGCCCATCAAGGCATTGATTTTACAAAGCCCTTTTATTAGCGCTTATCGGGTACAAACAAGAATAAATTTGTTTCCTTTTGACAAATACCCAAATCTTAAAACTTTATCAACGTTATCTATTCCATTGCTCCTTATCCATGGAACAAACGATAGAGTTATTCCTATCTGGCACAGTAAAACCATTGCCAAGCATTATAAAGGCCCACTTCAGATCTTTTGGATAAAAGACGCAAACCATAATGACAACATCCTCATTTCAGCCAAGTATTGGCAAACGTTAACTGATTTTATACACTTTGTTGATAAAGCACAGAAGCATCATAACCATGAATAATCATTGTCCTTGTGGCAACACACAACCGTATGAGAATTGTTGCAAACCCTATATTGAGGGCACGCAACTCCCCCCAACGCCAGAAGCCTTAATGCGATCACGCTATAGCGCCTACACAAAGGCTAACGTGGGCTATATCGCAAAAACCATGCAAGGAGAAGTGCGCGACACCTTTGATGAACAAGATACTTTAACCTGGCTAAAAGAGGTGACTTGGCTCGGATTAAAAGTGCTTAAAACAAGACAAAAATCAGATAACCTTGGTTTTGTAAGCTTTGAAGCGCGTTATCTTTATCAAGATAAAGAACAGGCCATTTGTGAAAAGAGCGAATTCCATAAAATTAGCGGCAAATGGATCTATGTGGGTGGGAAGGCGCTTAACCCCAATAAGGTTTGGTAGGAAATATGGCAACTAAAACACACTATATTTTTGATTTTGATAGCACCTTTATACAAGTGGAAGCCATGGACGTCTTGGCGCAAGTTGCTTTGGCGAATCACCCCAATCGTGAAGAACAACTCAACATGATTACCAAGATCACCAACTTAGCCATGGAAGGCCGCTATTCCTATGGAGAAAGCTTAAGTGAACGCTTTAGCCTACTTTACCTTACCGCGGCGCATGTAGAACAAGCGATTGAGATCTTAAAACAAAAAATTACGCCTTCTATTGAACGCAACAAAGACTTTTTTAAAAAAAATGCCGACAATATTTATATTTTATCAGGTGCCTTTATTGAAATTATTTGGCCCATTGTGCAAAGCTTTGGCATCAAGCGTTCTCATATCTTCGCCAACCGATTATTATATGATTTTGAAGGTAGCATTATCGACTACGACAGGCTCAATCCCCTTGCCCAAGATCAAGGCAAGGTTAAAATTGTGCAGCAATTAAATCTCAAAGGCAATGTTATTGTTATTGGCGATGGCTACACCGACTATGAAATTAAAGTTGCTAATTTAGCCAATACCTTTGCAGCCTTTACGGAAAATATAAGCCGTGAAACGGTAATTAAGAATGCCGATATGGTGATTGATGAGCTTGAAGGCCTATTTATGGCTTGTCAGATCCCTTATGTTAATCAACAATCCCATAAAAAAGTGCTACTGCTTGAAAATATACACCCCTATGTGAGCCATTTTTTTCAAAACTCTGGCTTTATCGTAAAAAGCTTACCCAATGCCCTAGATAATGAAAAACTCAAAGAAATGATGCAAGACGTGCATATTTTAGGTATTCGCTCAAAAAGCGATATTAATGCCAACATCATTGAAAACAGCCCCCACCTTGAAGCGATTGGGGCGTTTTGCATTGGCACAAATCAAATTGATCTAAAAGCCTGCTCACATAAAGGAATTGCCTGTTTTAATGCCCCCTTTAGTAATACCCGCAGTGTGGTAGAGCTGGCACTGGGTGAAATAATTTTATTGGTTCGCCGTGCGATAAGCATGAATCACCAGCTTCGCCTGGGTAAATGGGATAAATCCAGTAAAAATGCCCATGAGGTCCGCGGAAAAACCTTAGGTATTGTAGGTTATGGTAATATCGGTTCCCAACTTTCTATCTTAGCAGAAGCAATTGGTTTGCATGTTATTTACTATGATATTGAGGATAAGTTACCTTTAGGTAACGCTAAAGTATGTCATAGCTTGAAAGAGCTGTTGAGTGCGAGCGATATAGTGAGCATCCACATTGATGGGCGTAAAGAAAACGAACGCTTTATTGGCGCCAAAGAGTTTAGCATGATGAAAGAAGGCGCTGTCTTTTTAAATTTAAGCCGCGGCTTTGTGGTAGATTTTGAGGCGCTGCAAGAAGCCGTTGCTTCAAACAAACTTTCCGGTGTTGGGATTGATGTGTACCCACAAGAACCCAATGGTTCTAAAGATGAGTTCAAAACAACGCTTACTCAACATGATAATGTTTTTCTTACCCCCCATATTGGGGGCTCGACCGAAGAAGCGCAATTTAACATCGGTGAATATGTTACCAAAAACCTTTATGCTTATTGCACTAATGGCGCCTCCACAGGCAGTGTAAATTTCCCTCAACTTTACTTACCCACTATCAACAAAACACAACGACTAATTCACATTCATAAAAACGTGCCGGGGATTTTGGCCAAAATTAACAGCCTTTTTGCAGAGCATGAAACCAACATCGAAGGCCAATTTCTTAAAACCAATGATGATATCGGGTATGTGATTACCGATATCAATCATGAAATTGAAGAGGATGTGTTAACTAAACTCAAAGCTATCCCGCATACGATTAGGGTGAGGGTGTTGAAGAAACAGATTTAATTAAACTATAAAATCCTAACTTTTAAACGACCATCAACATACGTCATCGTTGTTCTTTGTTCGCCCGAATCGGATATAAACGCTCCATAGGCTTCCTGATAAGGGATATCCATGTTCCCAATGCATGTTCTATCAAAATGCTGTATTTGGAACGTAAATAATCTCTCTCTTAGCAAATTAACTGCTTCTGGATTTGCCTTACCATACTTTTCTTCTATAAGTTCATGTATTAACCCAAAGAACGTTGCGCCATCATTATGCTTTGATAAAGGATCATCAATTCCTCCCTTAACCATCAGCGTCATCAATGAACCGTGATAATACTTTCTCTTAAGGGAGTCTCGGCAAAGGGTAAAGCCTCTTTCATAGACAGAGCATAGGTCTACCAATTGTGTTAAATCATCGCCTGCTTTTTCTAAATAAGCGAGTGCAAATAAATTCATTGAGAGTATTCTACTCTCTAAAAAATTGTTAGGGCTGTGTTGTGACCAACTTTGTAGGGCCCTTAGTCTTTCGCTGATGATGATAAGTGCGTTAGCATTAACAATTCGTGCCTCCCGAAATCCGCCAGGGTGAGGGATCCGTTTGATATTAACATTCCCCGTTAATTCATCCATTGCTTTTGGAAAAAACTGTTTAATCCTGTCATTAATTAACTGTAGGGTATACTTATCGCTTAGCGCCTCATCCGTTATATCGGGAGGAACGCCATAGCAGCAATTAATATCGATCAACCCTCGTTGGATCCCCAATCTGATGAAATTAATTTTAATTCGATATGAACAAGCAGGTAATTGAACAACGAGCAGTTGAAATAAACAATAATCACGTAACTCAATAGGATCTTTAAAAGACACATTGGGTGCTTTTGAATGCACTTCTTTCATAGAAACAATGCCTAATTCATCAGATATGTTAACAAATCCATTTTTGGCGTCTTCATCTGCCACATATAATTTCACAAGTAAAAGATGAGAAAGATATCTATCTATTTTTTTTGGCATATCTGTGAATGTTATTTTGCCAAAAAGATTCGTTAGGGCAAACATATATAAATCCGTTTTAAGGCTGTCTCTCCTTCTAATGGCATCACCAACTTGGCAGAAAGCCACTTCTTCATCCGATCCTGAAAATGCGAGCGGCGGTGTTTTCTGTATAGGCATTAACTTATCGTAGTAATCACCATAGTCAAAAACAGTATCAGCCTTTTTTGAAGCATACCATTTATTAATGGCATCCTTCATTGTTCCGGCGCCGGGAAAAGGATCACGTTGGGCCAAGGCTTGAACCAAAGTAAGATCCGCCACAGTCAGCGTGACCTTACGCAATGCATCTTTTTTAAGAACATCAGATAGCAATTTTTCAGCTTCAACTACCTGGGTTGATTTTTGTTCCAAAGATTTAACATAATCAATAGCAATCGCTTTCTTTTGCGTTACGCTCATGGGAGGAAAAGTAACTTTAGACTGTAACCTACGCTCCATACCTGGCGTTAACAAAAAATGGTTTGAATTTGCAGCTGCCATAAAAATAAAATCAGAGAGTTTTAATTTAAGGCCTTCCTGCGGATTTTTCGAACTGACATAACGATTATATACTTTAGATAAAACATAACTTCTATCAGGATCTAACACTTCCGTTAGCCAGGTGACAACCTCTTGTTCCTCAATTTTGGGGGCACCTTTTGTAAAAGCAGAGCAAATATCATCGAAAAATACAACCACTGGCGCTCGCCCATGATTATTTCTTGAAGCATGCACTAAGGCTTCAAATAAAACTCCTTCAAAATAGTTATTACATAAATTTGCATTACTTTCTCCGGCTAGTTGAGCCATCCGCGTATTAGCAAGAGAAACACGGTAAAAAGATAAACCCAATTCTTTTGTAATAAGCTCTTCAACCAAGCGCGTTTTGCCTACCCCCGCTGGCCCAAGCAATAATAAAGGATTGGGCTTTGGATTCGCATTCGGATACTTAAGATATTGCGCTAATTGATCAATAAAATTGTTAACAAGAACATGAACTTGAGGATAGTCCTTTGTTACTTTCTTCTTTAGTGATTGAACCGTGTCATCATCAATATGTAAATGAAATTCATAAGGTAAATCAAATAACCTCTCAATACCTTGCCTGAAATTGTTCAAAAACGCTGAACTTTGGTTTTGATTGAGCAGCCTTGTATAGTGAGTTATTAAGGATAAAAGAATTTTAACTCTTTCTTCAGGTAATTTAGGCCCTAAATACTCAAGTTTGTCTTCAAAATCCAACACATAGCGTAGATCATCACTTAAGCGGTTTCTATGAATCAGCCTTTCACGTGCAACTTTCAAGGCAGAACTTTGCACAAACCCTCTGGCAATTTCATCATAACGTGACAAATAATTACCAAGAACGCCACCAATGAGCATTAAACTACTATTTTTGACCGATTCTAACATATAAATGAATACCTGCGATTAGAAGATGAACCGCTACTGTCAGTAAGCTCATTCAGCCGTTTGATGAGACTCAATATTGATGTTTTTCAACATCTCTTTTTCATCAATACCATTATTTAGCATGTAGGCAGCAACGTGTGAGTAGAATTCATACAAGCCAGCACATAAGGTAGAAGGATTGTTAAAACCCTTTTCTTTACTGTAACGGGTTACCAAGTCGCCACCACCACAAACACGTTGCCAGCAACAAGATGTACACTTATCAGGGACGGTTTTAAGAGCTTGAGATATTTGCCTAAAAACAGGCAGGCTCAGTAAATTAGCAAGCGTATGGGATTTTACATTAAACCCTGTGTGCATAACTTCTTTTGAGGTTGTCATTAATTCAGATACTGGACCAAGATCGCCATTACTTGAGACATTAAGAAGATGCGGAATATCTACCCTACGATCATTACAACCTCGCCCATACACAGAGGAATACCCCCCAGAGAGGCTGGTCATGGCATCGCGAAAAAAGCGAATACCAATATCTGGGTTATCATCTTTTGCCCATTCGTCAAATAGTTTGCACAAATATTCGCCATATTGTTCTGGTGTACCTGGCAAAGGTTGATCGTGTGGCGTGTGGGGAAGCAAAAAGTCAAAGGAAGTGACTTTTAATTCATCTACAAAATGCCGGTATATTTTGCTTGGATCTACATTTGGGTTAATCACACATAAAATACTGGTGGTGTATTCTGGCCAGTTTTCTTCAATTTTCTTTATGCCACGAACGGTTCTTTCATACGTGCTTTTTCCGCGTTTATCGAGCCGATAAAGATCATTATAAATAGCTGGCCCGTCTAAACTTATCCCTGGATAAATGCTATATTTTTTGAATACATCTACCCACGCATCATTCATCAGCATGGCATTGGTTTGTAAGGTGTATTTAACTTCTACAATATCGCCAAGCGTTTCATTAAAAATATCACACATTGTTGAGAGGTTTTTAGGGCCTATCATTAATGGTTCCCCACCATGATACCCTATGGTCACCGTGGATAAGTTTAAATCAAGGCAACCTTGTTTTAGAAAGTTAGCAAGCGCTTGGGTAACATCAAATGAGGCATAAGGGGGATGCTCTTTGTAGCTTTCATCCCCACCGTAGAAAAAGTAGCAATAGGTGCAGTTAATGTTGCATCGTTCTACAATTTTATATACGCAGCTAATTTTATTTTGCATATAATGCTTTAATATTCTAAAGCTATTTTAATTTAGATGCATGCGGCTTTGAACGCACATCAACATGGTGATCAACATGTTGCACATCGGTATGACCAATAGGGCGGGTAGCATTAGCCGCATTTTGGATTTCATCATTAATATCACAAACAAGTTTGCTGGCCTTATCAAATGGCTGGTTGTTAGCCTTCTTTGTTTTTACCGCTTCTTTAAATTGACTAAGTAAAGTGTTTTCTTTATTTGGTATTGTATTGTCTGTCATTTGAAACGCCTTAATTATTATTTTTATCGTCGTTTAGAATAGAAATCATTATGGCTGTCATAGTGATCATTGTGTTTATTATCGCCATGCTCAACACGATGATGACGGATCCCATTATTGATATGCTGCTCAATAATTTTGCTGTTACCCTCTTCTGGTTTTACAGGCTTTCTTTTTTCGGTAGCCAACTTAAATTTATAAATAAGATCATCTGTTTTTTTTGTTGTAGTCATAAAACACACCTGTGTTAGTTATAAGTATATTTGTATTTCTGTTTGGTATTTTATAGCCACAAAAAGTTATGTCAATAAAAACCTTGGTTATCATGAGCATTAATAGGGTCTTTTATGGAAAGTAACCTTTTTATGACAATGCAGAGTTACTTAGATTTAAATTTTTCAATGACACCTTCCCTTTCCTTTTCCGAAAACATCTTAAGTTTCCTATTTAGTAACTCCGATAATTGCTCAACTGACATTTCTTCTTCAACTTTTTTAGCTTCAAATCCAGGAGTGTAAAAGGCAGAAGGCCTCATAGAAGCCTTTGAATTTTCCTCAAGTCTTTTATAATAAGCTTCTATATCAAACTTATCTTTAGCCTTTTTACTTGCATACCATTTATTAAGGGTATCTTTCATCGTTCCCGCGCCAGGATAGGGATCACGTATAGCTATTTGCCTAATCTCCGCTTTGTCAGTATCAGACAATTTAACGCTTGCTGTATCTTGCCTTCTTTCTCGCGCACCTATTACCGCTTTACGTTCCAACTCATTTGTATACGTTTGTGCAATCTCAATTTTTTTATCTACTGTCATGGCAGGAAACAACACTCTTGATCGCAATCTTCGCTGCAATCCTTCTGTTAAAACAAAGTGCTCAGAATTCGCCGCAGCGATAAAGATAAAATCCTCAGAGGAAATATTAATTCCATTAATCGTATGTTCAGGTGTTGAGTACCTATTGAAAAGAGTAGAAGTAGTTTCTTTTAAATCTGGATCTAGCACCTCTGTTAACCAACTGATTATTTTACTTTCTTCAACTTTATTGCCTTCCTTGGTAAAAGCTGCGCATATATCATCTAAAAATATAACCACGGGCGCACGTTTTTTCATTCTCACCGCATTCACCAAGGCTTGAACAATAATGCCTTCATCGAATTTATTACAAAGATTTGCGTTTTTTTCACCAGCAAGGTGCTCTGATTTTTCCTTGGCAAAGGAAAATCTATAAACAGGTAAATTTAATCCTGCGCTTAGTATTTCTTCAATTAATCGCGTTTTTCCAACGCCGGGTGGGCCTATCAATAAGAGAGGATTGGGTTTAGGATTGTGTTTTTTATCATTAATATATTGCACAAGTTGTTCGACGTAAATATTAATATCAATATCAACTTGGGGGTAATCATGTGAAACCGCAGATTTTAACTTAAGTTTAACCTCATCATGAATGGGTTCATGAAAATCGATGGTTAAATCAAATAGCAAGTTTATACCTTGTCGAAAATTATTCAAATATTGAGAAGATTGGCCTTCACTTAGTAGGCGGGCATAGTGCTTAATTAAACAATATAGGGCCTGTTTTCTTGCCTCAGGAAGTGAGGATTGATCTTTTGCCATTCTTTCGTCAAAGTCGATAATATATCTTAAGTCTTCATTTATACGCCCCTTGCCAACCCATTCAGATTTAACTAAGGCGATTAATCGTTCATTTGTAAAGCTTCGAACTTCATTGGGATATTTGTAGTGTATAAAAGCTAATAGGCCAACGCCCGCTCCCGCCCAAGGGGCTAACGTTCCACCTAACGCAGACATACCGGAAGAAATTGCGGATTGAAGCATTTTACTCTCTCTTTACTCTAAGATGTGATAAGTGATTGCTAGAAATTTTGCATTCATATATTAATTGTGTTTTGTTAGTTAGCATATTTATCTCGATAAAAATAATATCATATGTTTTAAATTAAGCTAAACAGAGAACGAGTGAAATTTAATAAATAACAAAAAATAGCTTTAAAACCAGAGGAAAATTAAGAAAGGCTTTCTATTGCGTCATTTATTTTACAACACATATATTACGAGGAGCTAACTTCATGTGGTGTGTGGTGCGTAGGGCGGGCAAAGTCTGCGTGCCCGCCATCTTAATGTAGATGGCGCGTACGCTTGCCTTTTGGCTTCTCTAACGAAGCCAGATGCAGGGTTAAAGTTCTAGATTATTTCTTCGAAAACTTCTTAAATTGACGCTCCCTCATTACTTCTGCTCCTTCTTTCACTTTTCTTCCAACAATATAGTCTGCCATTTCATCTATCTGTTTATGTGTATTATCATTTTTATCATTTCTTTCAACAATTTCTTTTGCCATTTTATCTATCCATTTATGTGCTTTTTCTTTAGCAAGCACCTGTGCGTTGCTGCGTTTTTGTTGAATTTGATCTCTCATTTTACGAAATCTTGACAAACGAACGTTTACAGGAAATTCATCTGCGTTATTATCCAATTCTTTTAATACGAGTTCACACAATGTGGGTTTTTCATTAAATGTTTTTAACATCTCTTTTAGGCTAACGTTGAAATCCCCTCGCATTAATATAACATCTTGATCTTTATCTTGATCTTTATCTAAATCAATTGCAGTTAAGGTATTAATATAGTCATACGCTCTACCAGCGCTGATTCCACATCTTTCTCTTTTTGCTTTTCTTACTTCCTGCATATTTTCACCTCGCCGAGTGAAAGTGTCGACTAAAGGTTTGTTCCAACTGAAAATAGATAACGCATGACCAGGAATATTGCAATTATTATGAAAATATTTATCAAATAATTCTTGCATTGTTACTTCAGGATAACACTTTAAAAAATGCTGAATTATTTCATGTTGAACTACATGATCTTTAACCCTTCCAACTTCAATCAGACATTGTACATTTTTTTTAATCGTGTTAGCTGGAAGTGCAAAAAGCGCATCTCGCTTCTGCTTGTCTGACATAGTCGTTGAGCAAAGGATATTTAAAACTTTCATTAATTCTGTTTCAACATGTTGATTTAGCATGGCTTAAGCTCCAATGATTCAATAAGATCCAAAAATTGCTAGTATGCTAGCTTATTTGTTCTTTACTAATCAATGAAATAAGACCTCTTTCTAGCTAGAGCGTTACAGGAATAAGACTATCGGTTATTTCTCAAAAAAGGAAAAAAGAGCATATACACGCAGGCCTGGTTACTTCAGGTCGGCAAATCCATAGCGTGGGAGAGGGGAAGATCGTAAACAGCAAGCCCAAGAAAATAAATATAACCCACAAGATATTGTTAGCCTACTGAGGTATTAATAAAGTTTACGAACCCACGAAATAAAATTGTTGTAAATACAAGCGAAAATCAGCCTGGCAACAACTCCTGCTTATGTGGCTAATAAATTCAAGGAAGATACTTAAATAGTGTGTAGGGTGGGCAAAGTCTGCGTGCCCACCATCTTAATGCATATGGCGAGCACACTTGGCTTACTTCGACCTATTTCTAGAGTGAGATTTAACGATGGCGTCCTCAAGGACCCTTTCATGGTCGTCACATCCTATCTCAAGACCAGCGTAATAAGTGCGTAGGGTGGGCAAAGTCTGCGTACCCGCCATCTTAATGCAGATGGCGGGTAGGATTGGCTTTTGGCTTCGCTAACGAAGCTAATTTCCCTTACGGGGTATAAATGATTTCTTTACACTTTTCTTTTATGGCAAGAACTTTTTCTTTCGATAATCCGCTCACTGCGCAAACAAGATCCAGATCGCACTGTTTCAGAAGTAATTTACGCACCATTTCTTCAATACTGCGTGCTTCACCAATTTCAATACCGCGTGCTTCACCAATCTCAATGCCGCGCTCAAGCCCACGCTCTTCTGCTTTTTTGAGAGTATTGGCTTCTACTTGAAACCATTTTAACGTGCCTTCATAGGCGTCTCGCTCTTCAGAAGTAAAATTCATGATTTCTAACACAGATAAGGCTTTTTGCAGCGGTTGTTGCTCCAATATTTTTGGTAAATGATCTTTGTTAAAAAAATCATGGCGGGTTAAAAACGCAACCCAAACATCCAGGGAGTTATGGATTTTACTCAGCAAATCACTTAGCGCTTGTACTTCGCTACCTGCAAACTTTTTAAGCTCTATGGTATGCAGCTCTAAATCTTTGAAATAATCAAAACCAGCGTCTTTTTCCTTGATATGAAAAACATTATGGTATTTATCTGTTGCCAAAATGCTCGTAAAATTCAGAATATGGATCCCAATCGCTTTGGATAAACAGCCATAATCCTCTCCTGATTTTAATTGTTCTGTATAAAGTTTCGCCCAATAATACAGTGCCCGTTTATCGTAATCCGCCTCATCGGTTACTTGGATCTCAATGTTAAAGCGCTTGCCATCTACGCCTTGGGCTTTAATGTCTAAAATCGACAATTTATCTCTTTCAAAATTTTTGGGATTATAGGGGTTTAATAACACAACATCCGCAACTTGATCGTTTTTTGAAACAATTGAATTAATCAGCGCAATGAGTAAATCTTTATTTTCTTCAACGCCAAATATTTTTTTAAAGGCAATGTCGATTCTAGGGGAAATTTTTGACATGGTTAACTCATTACAGGGAAATCTTGCAAATATTATGAGGGGTTCAGGTGATGATGACAATCCCCCACAGCTTTCTTCAAAAAGGCAGTGAACGTAACTAAACGGGATCACAGAATATCTCAGTTTTATAACTTATTTCTTATTGGGATTAGGTACAAAGAGCGAGCAAAGTCTGCGTGCCCACCATCTTAATGCAGATGGCGGGCACACTTGGCTTACTTCGACCTATTTATAGAGTGAGATTTAACGATGGCGTCCTCAAGGACCCTTTCATGGTCGTCACATCC
>CAZHSJ010000052.1:0-14860 GCA_964535225.1 Uncultured Candidatus Berkiella sp.
ACGCAAAAAATTGTTCCCAGTATACTTCCCGCGGTAATGAACATAGGATCTGATCTCTCAATACCGCCATGACTGGGGATCTCTGGGGCATAAAGCGCGGGAAGTAGGAAAACAGGACTTAAAAAGCAAAAAAAGCAGGCTTTCGCCTGCTTCTTTATCCTCAGCGTATTACTTAAAGACCAACTTTAAACTGACCCAAATCAAGCCTATCTAGCTCCGCATTGAATGCCGGAACACGATTAGCAGGAATTTGACCATTCACAACACCAAATCCATTCAAGATCTCATTAGTAACTTGTTGTCTTTGGGTTTTTGCTCTTACTTTAAGCGACGGATTTTGACAATGGTTTAAATAAGCTGAAACAAATGTATTTGAAGTAACCGCTACACGGTACATTTGTTCGTCAACAGCCACAGGCGCTGGCGCTGCCGGTACCATCGTTTTCTTGCGCTCTACTTCAGCTTTAAATACTGCTTTGGCTTCTTCACGTCTTGCTTCAAAAGTAGCTGCCTCTTCTCTTTCTACAGCAGGTGCTTTATCAAGTGCCTTTTGTCTTGCTTCATTTGCTTTGCGTTCTTCTTCTTTTTTAAGTTCCTGTTCTTTTGCTAAAGCAATAGATTGTTTTTGTAAGCGCTGCGCAAAATCAGGGGAAGGGGCAACAGCACCTTGTGGTTTTGCTAATTGTTGAAGTTCAGCTTTTTCTCTTTCTGCTTTTAATTTGCGTTGTAATGCGGCTTGTTTTTGTGCTTTTTGTTCATCAGCTTTTTTAGCAGCTTCTTGTTTAACCGCTTCTTCTTGCTCAGCCTTTCTAGCAGTTTCTTGTTCTGCTAATTTTCTAGCAGCTTCTTCTCGCTCAGCTTTTTTAGCAGCTTCTTGTTTAACCGCTTCTTCTTGCTCAGCCTTTCTAGCAGCTTCTTGTTCTGCTAATTCTTGCACCAATCGTCTTTCAAAATCTTTATTTTGTTGATCTAAGTCAACCGCTGCTTCTTTTTCTTCAGAATCAGGTTGGGTTTTAGTTTCTGTTGCCGCAACAGGCTCTACCACCGCTTGTCCATCCCGGTGTGTCACTCTATATATAATGCCACCAACAACAAATACCCCTGCGCCAACAGCTGCAGCCAATCTGGGATCAATTGCGCCAGCATATGCCAGAAGTTGTTCCCA
The DNA here is from genome assembly GCA_964535225.1 of Uncultured Candidatus Berkiella sp. GTDB lineage: Bacteria > Pseudomonadota > Gammaproteobacteria > Berkiellales > Berkiellaceae > Berkiella. Next base: position 1,166 of record CAZHSJ010000052.1, read on the forward strand.
ATGTGTGAGTACTTTGGGCACTTCTTTAATTAACATTTGGGGCCAAAATTTATTACCAAAATATTCGTACAAAGCATCGGTACAAACTTTTTTGCAAACCGGTTCTATAAAAGACAACATAAGGATCACCTATTAATACTTAGTTAGTTGAATAGGCGTCAGGATTAACTAAAAGGCAGGGAATATCAAGTGTCCCCGAAGGGATTATGATAAAAGGTGGCGTTAAGCCGCTAAAGTGAAATAAATAGCGCTTTTTTAGCTATAAAACCGGCGTTTTCTCGGCCTCTTCCTGCTCTGTTTTTAGCAAGGCAAGCCGACCATAATGATCATCAAGGCGTAGAATATCATCTTCTCCAAGGTAAGCGCCCGATTGCACTTCTATCATCTCAAGGGGGATCTTGCCTACGTTTTCAAGACGATGATTTACACCAATGGGAATATAAGTAGACTGATTTTCAGAAAGTAAGAAAACCTCTTCACCCCGCGTGACTCTGGCTGTGCCTTTTACGACTACCCAATGTTCACTGCGGTGATGGTGACGTTGCAACGATAATTTTTGCCCCACGGTCACACAAATACGTTTAACCTGAAAGCGATCGCCACTGTCGATGGATTCAAAATAACCCCAAGGTCTTTGGACCTTACGGTGGAAAATCACTTCTTTACGCTCATCCAACCGTAACTGATTCACCACGGTTTTCACTTCTTGCGCATGAGCTTTATCTAATACCAGTAAGGCATCTGGCGTTTCCACAATAATAAGATCTTTAATGCCAAGACCTACCACTAACCGATGCTGGGCATTGACAAAACAATCTTGAGATTGTTGTAAAATCACATCCCCTTGAACACAATTCCCTTGTGCGTCTTTGAGGTGAAGCGCAGGAATAGCATCCCATGCCCCCACATCACTCCAAGCACTTTGTAAGGGAAAGAGCGCGCCATTAATGGTTTTTTCCATCACAGCATAATCAATAGAATCTGTGGGTGAGCGTTCAAATTGCTTTGCGTCGGGTCGAATAAAATCATGATCTCTCTTGCAATCTGAAATCGCCGCTTTGGCACTTTCAAACATCTGTGCGTCATGCAACATCAGCTCTTGAATATAACTACTGGCGGAGAATAAAAACATGCCACTGTTCCACCAATAGGTTTGACTTTCGATATAGCGCTGCGCGGTTTGGTGATCTGGCTTTTCTACAAAACGTTTAATGGCAAAACCTTTTGTTGCTAAGGCATCGCCCTGTTGAATGTAACCATACCCCGTTTCAGGATGCGTTGGCTTAATACCAAAGGCCACCAACTTGCCTTCTAAGGCAGCAAAAATTGCCTCATTCACGGTGTTGGCAAATCCTTGCGCATTGTCAATGACATGATCCGCCGGTAAAACCAATAGCATCACATCAGCATTGTATTTTGCCAAAGCATGTACCGCGGCCAACGCAAGCGCTGGCGCGGTTCCTTTAAAACAAGGCTCTAAAATAATATCGCCTGTTGTGCAAAGCTGGCGAATTTGCTCGGCCATTAAAAAACGATGTTGTTCATTGCCCACCACAATGGGAGGTTCGCAATCGGGGATCGCTTTAAGGCGGTTTAAGGTTTGTTGAAATAAACTGGTGTTATCTACCAAGGGGATAAATTGCTTAGGATAGGCTTCGCGTGATAAGGGCCACAAACGGGTACCTGAGCCACCTGCTAAGATCACCGGAACGAGCATCTGCCTATCTCCCTTTCGTATATCATTTTAAATTCATCGTAACGTTAGGCTAAAAACTAAGCAAACACTTTTTCTCTTTAAAAATGGCATTTAACTTTCTCAATCCTGCCACTTAATAGGTGTTGGCCTCCCATTTTTATCAATGGCAACATAGGTAAATAACCCTTCGGTAACCTTCACAATGGCTTCATCGGCAATGCGCTCTATCCATACTTCAACATTGATCCCAACCGAGGTGTTACCCCGTTTTGCAATGGAAGCAAAACAAGAAACCACATCCCCTACAAACACCGGCTTAATAAAAACCATGCGATCAATCGCCACCGTGGTCATACGCCTATGGCCACATTTGTGCGCCAATACAGCTCCCCCTAAGTCCATTTGAGAAACAAGCCACCCGCCAAACATATCGCCATAGCGATTGGTATCTGCTGGCATAGCAATGGTTTTAATCACCAGCTCACCTTTTGGGACATCCACTTGCGACATCATACCCCTCCACGTTGCTTAAAATGCGGCGCGTTGCTGTAAATTGATCACCGAATAAAGAAATGGCCTCTTGGCGCATGCTTTGAGCATGATGTTCAAAATAGTGTTGTAGATCAGCGCTATTCGCCACCCTATAATGAACAATATAGCTAAATTCCTTACTATCGGTTTGCGTTGGTGGTACCTCTTCAAATAACGTTGCCTCCATAAAGCCCTTTTGCTGGCACATCTTTGCCATATGCCCTTTCAGCCACACTAAGTATTCAGCGCAGATGGATTGTGCTATTTTCAAGTTAACTTCATATATAATGGTCATAATAAAAAGGCCACCCTTGAATAATGACAAAATTTTTTGAAAAAAAAGAAAGTTTTCTAAATTCTAGCAACGCTGCTTTTGATAGCCGCAGTTGGCGGCTTATCTTGATTTCGGTTGCTTTTTTAATCCTTGGCGCACTCCTTATTTGCCGCCTCATTCAACTTCAGATCTCACACACCGACTTCTTACAAGCTCAAGGCAACGCCAGAACATTACGTGTTGTTGATATCCCATCTTACCGGGGCATGATAACCGATCGCCGCGGCACCCCGCTGGCGATTAGCTCTCCTGTTCATGCCGCCTGGGTAAACCCACAACACTTTAGCGCAGACAGTAAGCAACTGGCGACTTTAAGCGAATTACTGGAGATCCCTGTTCCTACTTTGCTTGAAAAAATACCACAGCAAACCAATCGTGTCTTTGTTTATTTAAAACGAGGGATCACCCCTGATGTGGCGCAAAAAATTAAGGCCTTAAATATTCCTGGCATAGGCTTAAAGCGCGAATTTCGCCGCTATTATCCAACCGGGATGCAAAGCGCCCAACTCATTGGTTTTACGGACATTGATGATCAGGGACAAACGGGATTAGAGCTCACCTTTGAAGAAAGCTTAAAACCCATTATTGGTAAAAAGAAAGTATTGGAAGACAGAACGGGAAATCACGTACAAGATATTGAGCAACTCCAAACCCCGCATTCTGGGCAAGATATTGCCTTAAGTATCGATGTGCGAATACAAGGGTTTGCTTATAGAGAGCTTGAAAATGCCATTGAGCGTTACGGTGCTAAAGCTGCGACGCTCGTCATGTTAGATGTGCAAACCGGCGAAGTAATCGCTATGGTGAGCGCACCTTCTTTTAACCCAAATAATCGACAAGAATGCCATGGCAGCGCAACCCGCAACCGCGCCGTGACGGATCTATTTGAACCAGGCTCCACCATCAAAGCATTTTCTATTGCCAGCGCTTTAGAAAGCAGATTATTCACCCCTGAAACCTTAATAGATACCAACCCTGGCATTTATTATATTGGCAATCACCCCGTTAAAGATCATCATAATTATGGGGTGTTGAGTTTAAAAGAGATCTTAAGTAAATCCAGTAATATTGGTATTAGTAAAGTGACGCTTGCCGTTCCCCCAGAACAACTGATTAATACTTTTCGTAAATTAGGTTTAGGCGATAGCACCCAAACTCCCTTTCCAGGGGAAAGACATGGCATGTTACCAGCCCCCCCTAAAAATCCTTTTATTCATGCCACGATTGCCTTTGGTTATGGCTTAGCGGTTACGCCTTTACAAATTGTGCATGCCTATGCCACCTTAGCCACAGATGGTGAAATGCGCCCAATATCCTTAGTTAAAATAGATAATCCACAAGACGTTAAGGGACAACAAGTCCTCGCCCCCGATGTGGCTAAGTCGACGTTGATGATGCTAACGGAAGTATTAAGCGCGCAAGGCACGGGATCGCGCGCTAATATACCCGGATATAAAACCGCTGGAAAAACAGGCACCACACGCGTGGTTGGCCCACAAGGCTATGATCCAAACCGACACATTGGCTTATTTGCAGGCATTACCCCCGTTGACAACCCTCGCCTTGCCACCATCGTGGTGGTTGAGGAGCCCAACGAAGCCAATTATTACGGCGGGTTGGTTGCAGCCCCCATTTATAAAAATGTGGTCAGCAAAGCCCTGCATATCCTAAACGTGCCCCCCGACAATACCGCGCTTGCTCAATCGCCCTCGAATTAATTTCTTTTTGCTTTTAACCGATATAAAAAATAACATTTAAGGTAAAACACCTGGGATTTACTGTAAATAAATCCAAGGATTAAGGAGCGCGCCATGAAAAAAGCAACACAACCCCCAAGTGATCCCTTCGCGCAATATTTTAAAGCGTATCAAGAGCTCACCCAAAGTTTAGAGCAATCTAAATCGCTGGAAGATATTTCCCAATTTACCAATAAAATTAATAGCATTTTGCAATTACATTACAAAGCGATAATGTCATATTATGATAAGCAATATCGCCAAATTTTAGAGCACATTCAAGAAAACAATCAACGCTTTGAAAATTTATCAAAAAAATCTACTGCCAGAACGCAGGAATTTTTGGAGCAATCCGTTAAGCAATCACAAGAAATGATGCAACATAATATGGCGCAATTTAAAGATCTCTTTAAAAGCTATCCGAACGATCTGTTAGAAAAAATGATTAAAGAATCCAATGCTAACTTGGGCGAACAAACCAAACGTTGGAATGACTTATACACCAAACAACAAGAAGATATGCAACAAGATCTGCAAGCAATCCAAGTACAAGCAAAACAGCTATTGGAAAATTCAGAAAGCTTAAGACAGGATGCTTTAGAAAAATACAAAGAGCTGGAAAAAACCGTGCAAGCCTTTTTGTCCAAAAAGCAAAAAGAGCTTAAGGATAAGGAAGCAGGCCATTAAAACCTGCGTTTTATACTGAGCCTGCCAGTGGGGGCCCCTCTTATCCCCCTTCGCATTCTCTTGGTCGCCCTTGAAAAGGGCCAGGGTTGCGCCATACTTAATTTTAAGGTAAGTTGATTGTATTCATGTCAATTTGAGTAAGACGATGACATTTTTTATTAATAACTGGACAAATCAAGCGTGGCGTTGGCGAACCCAACTCTCTTTCGCGCTTTATTATGTTTCATTTATTAATAAGAGGATCATCCCATGTTCTGCTCTATCAAAACAACGCTTTTGGTGGCGATCAGCCTAAGCATTCTGGTTTTTTCAGTATTTTTACTTAAATCACCCTCATCAAATCTCCCTGTTATCGCTATCGCTAATTATGGTCCACATGCCTCATTGCATGAAACTATTCAAGGGATCAAAGATACGCTAGCCGAAAAAGGGTATGTGGAAAATCAACATATTCGCTATGAAATTTTAGATGCCAATTTTGAGCACACCCTCATTCGGCAAATGCTCAGCAAACTCAAAATGAGTAAGCCGCTTGTGATTATTGCCCTAAGTACGCCGGTGGCTCAAGCAGCAAGAAGTATCACCGATATTCCCGTCATTTTTTCTGATATCACAGCCCCCGTTGAAGCAGGATTATTAACTAATGACACCACGCCTTTAACCAATATGACTGGGGCTTCAGATAAGCAAGATCTCACAATTTTCCTACAGTTTGCCCAAAAAATTCTCCCTCATGCAAAACGCATTGGCCTTTTATACGCTACAACCGATGCAAATGATCAAGCCTTAGTTAACATGATGCAAAGAGGAGCAAAACTATTTGGTATGGAAGTGGTGCTCGTTGGGGTTGAGCACGCTAATGATGTCAAACTGCGCATGCAAGCCTTTAAAGGCAAAGTAGATTTTATCTATGTTGGCGTGAGCGGGCCTATTCAGCCTTCACTTCCTACTATTGCCAGCGAAGCACTGCGCATGCAGATCCCGGTTTTTAATGCCGATGCCAATGCGGTAAAACAACAACAAGTGTTGGGCAGCTTTGGGGTTTCTTATTATCAGGTTGGAGTGAATACGGCCAATATGGTGGCTGAACTCCTTCAAGGAAAATCTATAAAAGACATTCCCCCACGCTACCCCACCAGCGACGATCACCATGGCTTTCTTAGTAAAGACATTGCGGATAAATTATCCGTCACTATTCCAGATGATCTTAACAACATCACGGTGGTGCAATAACATGTTAACCATGCAACAAGTTACCACATATTACGCTAAATCCCGACCTTCGCTTAGCCTTTCTCTCACCCTGCAAAAAGGAGACTTTTGTGTGGTTGTTGGTGCAAATGGCTCTGGCAAAACCACCTTATTTAAAACCCTTACCGGCGAAATAACCCCTTTGCAAGGAAAAATTACCCTTAACCAACGGGAGATCACTTCCTTGCCAACCCATCTCCGTGCCAAACACATTAGCAGTGTGATACAAGATCCCTTAAAAGGGACGGTCCCGGAAATGACGTTGCTTGAAAATCTGTGTTTAAGTTTATATCGTGGGGAAAAAGCAAGTTTTGCTAACCATAAAGACAAAAAAGCTTTTCTTACTCAAAGAGTAGCAGCACTCAATCTGGGACTTGAACATGCCATGGATAAACCCCTAGGGATCCTCTCAGGTGGGCAGCGTCAAGTGATCGCTACCTTAATGGCAACGTTAACATCCCCTTTATTATTGCTACTAGATGAACATGTCAGCGCTTTAGATCCTAAAACACAACAGTCGGTCATGAATTTAACAAAGAAAATCATCTTAAAAGAAAAACTCACCTGTATGATGATTACCCATCATTTGCCAGATGCTATTGAATATGGGAATCGGCTCATTATGCTACATCAAGGCCGAATTGTTTTAGACTTAAACGCCCAGCAAAAAAAGGCCCTGAGCGTTCCAAAATTACTGAGCTATTTTCATGATAATCCGCAAGTAAATAAGGCGGTGAGGGTATGTTAGAAACACTCCAAGAACTTATTCAAGCAGGCCTAATGCAGGGCCTTATTTTATCCTTAGTTGCTTTGGGCGTGATGATCCCGTTCAAAATATTGCATTTGCCTGATCTCAGCTGTGATGGGGCTTATCCTTTAGGCGGCGCGATTAGCGCAAGTCTTGTCTTAAGTGGCTTTTCACCCTTTGTCGCCATACTGCTTGGCACGTTGGGCGGCGGCTTATTAGGGTTAGGTACGGCGATGATACATCTTCGTTTTAACGTAAATACGTTATTAGCAGGTATTATTGCTTGCACCATGATTTATAGTATTAATTTACGGATTATGCATCAGCCTAATCTTTCCCTCTTTAACACACAAAACATTTTTTCATTTCTCAATGGAAATAGCCTCTTTACGATAATTTGTTTAAGTTTCCTTGGGATCAGCATTATTTTATTGTTATATCGTTATCTTATTTCTCAAAAAGGGTTGCGATTACGTGCTGTTGGCTTAAACCCGCTCTTTGCTACTAGACAGGGCATTGCTTTAACACCCTATATTTTACTTGGTTTATTTCTAGGTAACGCCTTATCAGGTCTCGCCGGAAGCTTGATGGTTCAACTGCAACAGTATGCCGACATTGGTATGGGCATTGGCATGGTGATTCATGCACTTGGGGCCTTAATGATAGGTGAAAGTTTATTGGGTACCAAAACGTTGTTAAGACAGTGTTGTGCGCCACTGCTTGGCGCTTTGATTTACCAGCAAATTCAAGGTATTGCCATGAGTCTGGGACTTGCGCCGACCGATTTAAAATTAATGACGGGTATGATAGTTCTCATTGCAATTGGCTTACAACTTAAAAGAAAACAACCGGTGTCGTCATGACGCACAAGTTGTTTTGCAAATCACACTTTGATATTCCAAAGGGAGTCTCTTATTTTAGCGGCCATTCTTTAGGTCCTATTACCCAATTCGCAAAGCAACACTTAGCAAAGGCCATAAACGCGTGGGAACATACTCAAGTAAATGCATGGCATCAAACAGACTGGTTAGCACTTGCACAAGATTGTGGCGATAAGATTGCCCCGCTTATTGGCGCTAGCATGGGTGAAGTGATTGTGTGTGATAACACCACGCTAAATCTTTTAAAATTATTGTTAATGGCGCTTTCGCTTAATCCGGGCAGAAAAATCATCCTCACTGAGCAAGGCAATTTTCCCACCGATAATTATATTGCGCAAAGTGTTGCCAACCTTAAAGACGTTGAATTTGTGGCCCTACCTAAAGAAGATATTATTGAGGCGCTCAACGATGAGGTAGCCGTTTTATTGCTTACCCAGGTTGATTATAAAACAGCCCAAAAATGGGACATGGCTGCTCTGACAAAATTGGCACATCAAAAAGGCATTCTCACCTTGTGGGATCTCTCCCATAGCGTTGGTGTTATTGAGTTAAAATGCTCAAAACACCAGGTTGATTTTGCGGTAGGTTGTACTTATAAATATTTAAACGGTGGTCCAGGCGCGCCCGGCTTTATTTATGTGAATGAAAAGCATCTTCCACATCCTAATGCGATACAAGGATGGATGGGGCATCTGTCACCTTTTGATTTTTCACCGCATTTTAGCCAGGGCGAAGGCATTAAGCGTTATTTAAGCGGCACCCCCAGTATACTCAGCATGAAAGCCTTACAAGGTGCGTTACGCGTTTATGAGCAAATAGAAATAGCACAAGTCGACTATAAGAGCCAATGCTTAAGCCAGTCTCTCATTGAAGAAAGCAAGCAGTTTCCTGGATTAACATGTATTTCGCCATTGGAAGCTGATAAACGCGGCAGCCATGTTGCTTTTTCACATCCTAAGGCACTGTTACTGTGTGAAGTGCTAAAAGCAAAGGGCATTATTGTGGATCACCGCAAACCGGACATTATCCGGTTTGGGATCTCACCACTTTACCTCAATGAAGAAGATATAGACCTAGCAATAAAGGCGTTAAAGCACGCTTATAGCGTACCGAACATTCTGTCGCCGGCATCCCCCAACCCTGGGCAAATATAGCCTTTGCTATTCAAGCATCTGTCTAGGCTGGCGGAAAAAATGTTTACGTCAGGATGTGCGTCATAAAATGCTTTTAAGCCTTCGGGTGCTGCAAGCACACAAATGAAGTTGGCCCGCTTTTGTAGTAGGGCCCAATATTAGACGCTGTTCTGTACACAATTTTATACGTAACTTTTTAGGGGTTTCGTGTCAAATAAATCCTGTCTTAATTCGATCAATTTATAGTGAAAGATATTTATATCACTTTTTATATAAGCATTTGTAAAAAATGGGCAGCACTAATAGTTAGTATTTGATAATTTGAATAATGATAAATTTTGTAAACTTGGGGAGTCATTACCAGTTGAATTCCATGCTTGCACTCCATATTGGGAAGAATTTTTTGCCAAGAATTACTAGGTAGCTCTTGACTCATTTTAACCTCAATAGGCAAAAAGGGTTTGCCATTTTTGACGATAACAAAATCGATTTCATACCCTTCTTTATTTTTTAAATAATTAAGTTCAAATTTTCCAACACCTGTATCAGACAAATAATCGCAGTATTTTAATAAGTGAGAAGCTATCATATTTTCAAATCGATGACCGTCACTGTTTACTTCACTCCAGTCCCATAAATAGGCTTTGCGCTCTTTTCTTACCGCTCTCTTTATTGATTTGGAGTAGGGTTTAATTGAATAAAAATAGTATAACTCGCTCAAATAATTGAGCCATCGACTCACGGTAGTATAAGCAACCTCAAGATCTTCCCTTAATGATTGTACACTTAATGGTTGAGCAACACGCTCTGGCAATAAGCTCGCTAACATTTCAACTTGGCTAAGCTCCGGTAGACGACTTAAATCTCGCAGATCTTCCCTGATGATCTTTTCAACGCGATTTCTTTGCCATAAATTCAGTGTTTTTGCATTAGCCGAAAATAGTGGCTCAGGGAAAGGCCCATATTTGTATAAATTTTGAAATACTTCTTGAACTTTAGCAGAACAAGATTGTGCCCCAGAGAATAACTGCGCAATCAGCTCTTCCGGTAGGCATGAACGATTTTCTCCTAAAAGCTCTGCTAAAGAAAAGGGGTGCAATTTAAAATGATAATAACGCCCCATTAAGCTATCACTACCTTTTCGATAAACGTTCAGCCTGGCACTACCGGTTACTAAAAAATCGTAACTATCGCCCACGGAATCGTACAAACCTTTAACGCTGCGCTTCCATGATTTAGCCTTATGAAGCTCATCTAAAATAATGAGAGGGAGATTATCGTTAGAAGAGATGGTAGGTAATATTGATTGTGGATCTTTTGTCCATAAACGCCTAAATTTTATTTCATCCCAATTGTAGTATTCCCCTAGCCCCCTATCTTTTAATAACAGCTTAGCCATTGTGGTTTTCCCACATTGCCGCGGACCTGAAATGAAGGCCATTTTATTGGCTTTAAAGCAAATGTCTTTAATGTCTTGTTCTAGATAACGATGGTATTTCATATGACTATTTTATCGTTAGTCAATAAAATAGTCAAATTATCAAACTCATTTAAAAATATATTCTATATAAACTCAAATTATATCAATATGTTATGTATGTCTATTTTATCGTTAGTCGATAAAATAGTCTTAATTAAAATCAGGTTTGCTGAAGTTCCCCAATTTTATCCCCCTTTAGGTACATTACATTCGCTATGAAATTTTAGATGCAAATTTTGAACACACCGGTGGCCCAAGCAGCAAGAAGCATCATCGATATTCCCGTCATTTAATTATATTGCGCAAAACGTTTCCAATCTTAAAGACGTTGAATTTGTGGGCCTACCTAAAGAAGACATTATCCAGGCGTTAAAGTACGCTTATAGCGTACCGAACATTCTGTCGCCGGCATCCCCCAACCCTGGGCAAATATAGCCTTTGCTATTCAAGCATCTGTCTAGGCTGGCGGAAAAAATGTTTACGTCAGGATGTGCGTCATAAAATGCTTTTAAGCCTTCGGGTGCTGCAAGCACACAAATGAAGGTGATACTTTTTACTTGGTGTGATTTCAGGGTGTTTACTGCTCTAATGGCAGAGCCCCCCGTTGCTAACATCGGATCGGTAACATAATAATGACGTTGGCTGCTATCTTCAGGAATTTTAAAATAATACCCTTCTGGTTGTAGGGTTTTTTCATTTCTGAATAACCCAATATGACCCACCTTGGCTGAGGGCATTAGACTTAATAGGGCATCTACCATGCCAACCCCTGCGCGTAAAATAGGCAAAATAACGGGGGCAGGATCAGATAATATCGGTGAAAGGCATTTTTCAATCGGAGAGTCTATTTCAATTTCTTTGGTGCTTAAATTCTGCGTGGCTTCGTAACCTAGCAGTAAGGTGATCTCATGCACCAATTCCCTAAAGAGCTTATGATCGGTGCGTTTGTCGCGCATTAAGGAAAGTTTACTGGATACGAGCGGGTGAGAAATTTGGTAGAAGTTTTTGTAAACTTCGTGTTGTTTAATAACGGTCATAAACTTCCTTTAGTGATTAATGATAGATTGATCTATCTTCTAGCAATAATGTTGCAGCAATGCTGGCTTTGTAAATAATAAAAGGATCTTGGTGATTAAGGCCTGCTGTAATATCTTTGATATGGGGATTATTGTGACCAATTTTTTCCCAGTATTCCGCTAAATTTTGAATTGACTCTCGCAAAAACAGAAGGTATTCGTTAAACGAGGTTTCTTTAATCATTATTATATCACTTATATGAAACTTGCTACGACGCCAATCAAACCACCAAAAACACCGCCCCAAACTACTAACCAACCCAGGTGTTCTTTTATCATTTTTTGTAATATTTCTTTTACCATGTTAGGTGTCAACTTAGCTAACCGCTTGTCAACCACTTGTTCTATTTTACTTAAAAATTCTTTTGGATCAGCTGTTTTTTCTAACATTAGCTTATGTAACTTGTTATCTGCCAGAAGGCTTTCAACAGCGGCCCGCAATTTATTTTGCACGGGTATCCGCAAGGGTTCAATGGCATTTTGCCCCCCCATCATAAAAAACACAGATCCAATCTTAGATTCAAAGATAGCTTCAACGAGGGCTGTGTAGAGTTTGTCGTAATCAACTTGTGCGGCAATGTCTTGCCATACTTGGGGTTCTATTGTTGAGTTAGTTATGACATTTTGAATATTTTCTAGGGTGAAAAACTCACTCATCATCAATTGTTTGATTACTGCTTTAAAGGCCTCAAACCGGGCTGGGATCACGCCAGAGCCGTAAATAAAGGGAACCTTTTCAAATAACATGAAGATCGCCAACCAGTTGGTTAACGCACATGAGAGGGCATAAAAACCGATATTAGCGACAACAGCCTGGTAAGGTGTGTTGAGGAAGAGATAGCTTAAACCGATAAGCAATGCAGCGATGCCATTAGTTAACAAACTCTTGTTACAAATTAGCGAAGATTGCTGTACTGCTGCGCTCATATTCACCGCAAAGTTGGTGCTATTAAAAGTTAGAAAAGTGTATCAAATAGGCTTTGCTATGTACACTCTCACACGGCTTCTATGTGATAGGCGGCAACAGAATAGATAGTGAGCTAGCTATTTTTGCTTTCTGTGCACACACACGATTAGCTGGTTTTTCTTCGCGATCTTAAGGTGCTCAGCTCTTTTTGCATAATGTGCTGAATGAGTTTATCTCGATCGTCCTCGCGAATAGCGCTAAAGTCGACATTAATGCGATAGGGTTTATCCGATTGTATTTTGATGGTTTCACAATTGATCACGGTGCCATAGCACAAAACATATGTTCCTTCTGGTACCAGAACAAGCTCGATTTGCAGATCTGTTTTGGGCGCAATCAACTTTTCTACATTAAAGGCAATCCCACAGGCACTGATGTTAACGCTTTGGGGCGATTCATCTAAAATGGACGTTTGATGTGCGCTCATTAAAGGTCCTCGAGAAATAAGATTGACCTTTCTATTTAATAAGCGAAGAATTTGCGCAACTAAGGGATCACGGGGTTGTAATTGCCCTATCATTGACGTGATGTCTGCTTCTAGAGTGAGAAAATGGCGCGTGGGATCAGGGTTCTCAACTTCCCCTTGAGAAAATTTTTCAACGCGCTTTTCTTTTTCTTGTTTACTTAACTCGCGCCACGCCACAATCATCTCATCATCAATGCGAAAATATCGCCTTCTTTCTATGGCTTTCATTTGTTCTCCTTAACCTCACTTGTCCCCTGTCCTTTAGGAACAATTTGTTGTTTTATATCATTGGTTTTAGGCAGCTCAGTTGCGGTTTGTTTTTGCTGCGTTTTTGTTTTATTGGGTGAATTTACCACAATTTCCCTTGGGGGTTGTTGAATTTGCTTACGCAAATAAGATGGAACCACTTCAGGCGCTTCTTGTACTCTTGGTTCATCGTCTTGGGTTAAGGTAATTTCAACGCGACGATTCTTTTTGCGATTTTCCTCAGTATCATTATCATAAAGCGGCTGGCTTGCCGCATTCCCTGTTACAACCATTCTGTCTTTATCGATTCCTCTCTCAAATAAATGATGAGCAACAGTAATAGCACGGGCGGCAGATAATTCCCAATTAGAGCGATAAATCGAATTTGAAATTGGCCTATCATCGGTATTGCCTGCAATAGAAATTTGGCCTGGAATTTCATTTAATAAATAGGCGACCTTAT
>CAZHSJ010000053.1:0-11185 GCA_964535225.1 Uncultured Candidatus Berkiella sp.
CTTCCCTCTCTTTTGCTAAGATGTACGCTTCGTATTCGAATTTTTAGCTTCAATAACGTGAATAAAATCCTTGTAGGGGCAGATCTCCGTGTCTGCCCTTTTCCGGTACCAGTATAAAAGGTTACCTCACATGCACAATGCAATCTTGAACTTTTGGCAAAACAATCTTTGGCGAAGTGATGTCAATCAACTATCGATCCCGTGGCAACCCTATTTTGAGTTAATCGATAAAGAGACTATCACCAAGGCGGCACTGCAATGTCACGATAGCCCGCTATGGATTGCCCCTATTGTAGCGCGAAGGGAAAGTGATAATCGTTACTGGATCCCTTTCTTTATTCCTTTTGTTATTCAAGAGGGCACGCTCCAAGTTTCATCAAAAGCTTTACCTTTTATGGGGATGATACATTTTGAATCTCTCCTTGGTCAAAGTGCTTTTTGTGGTACAGCACATGAGCTTGATACCTCTTTACGTTTTGAATGGTTAGATGAAAACCATCAGCCAATCTATCAGAGTTGGTTAGCAGCAAATACCTTTATTGAAAATTTACTCAATAGCTTAAGTGACAACCAGTGGCAGCAGACTATGTCTCAACAAGGTTATAACTTAATTCCGCAAGTTATTCTATTTCCAGAAAACAAGACACTGTTAGAAAATAAACCAAATTTGCTAACAAATACCTTTGCAACGCTTTTTGATTTTCAAGCTAAAAATGAATTCACCCTATCAGATTGCTTTGCTAACACCGCGCTTTTATGCGCCCAATCAGACGCTATTCCTTTTTCGCAAAAAGCGTTTATGGCAGCTATTCATGTCATGCTACTTGAGCCTGGCGAATTGCTTGGGGTTAAGGCACCGGTGGGTTCAAATGGAGAAAAATGGATAGAGGCGATTGTTAACGCAAGCATCCTGAACACTTTCCTAAAGAATAATGATAATCAGCTTTCCTTTTATAGGTTAAAGGGCAAGCAGTTAAGCACTTTTGTTTTTTCCCTTGATCTACAAAGAAAAGAAGCCTTAGAGGCCATTTGGAGCACTTTTCAACAAGGTGTTGAACAAGGTGTGGCTTTAATTGATCTTATAGAAACCATTAACGAACAGGGTGAGGGAGAAACCCAAGATCAAATAGAACAATTGCAATCTGAGGATGAAATTTATGAAAAACAACTAACCCGTTTGTTGCAACTGCAGAAAGACTATATTACAAAAAACCAAAGAAGCAGCTTAGTTTCGTGGTTATTGCGGCCTAAAAAGATTCCTAAAGAAACGCTGTTAGATATAGCCAAAGAAATTCATGAGCCTGAGGCTATCAATTTCGATACGTTGGCACACATTTTAAGTGAACGAATTCGTCAAACCAAAGTGGCGCGTACTAAAATTCATCAACAATTGGTCGATTTAGTTGAAGAGAATGCAACTTACCTTGGCGCGAAAAAGCGTTGGAGCGCATGGCTGGATGCAAATGTTGTGCTCGCATCCAAAGCATTGACACAAGAAGAGCAAATACTGGCAATGCAGGCTTTTTTTGCACAAAAGATTTTTTCTTTAGGTGTAGTTAAAGGGAGCTGGGAAAGGGTTGATACCCTACAGGCTTGTGATTTACTCATAATAGAAAATGCCCAAAAGTTGCTCGCATCAGAAGTTATTCCTTATTTGGCCCATGCACAAAAAGCAGTTTTTTTAGGTGATAACCAAGATATTAATGCTGTTCCTGTGCTGAGTTCATTTCCTGAAGAATGGGAACTGGCGCGATATGAATTAACGGAAGAAGAGATCATTGAAGAGCTCCAGTATAAAGGCATGTTATTAAGTAATGGCACGGCTTTTAGGGTTGCACTTGCCAATAGTGCCTATCAAGAGATTTATGATCATGGTGTGCAAGTGGCGGGACTTAGTATTGATACTGAATCGCCAGAATTAGAATATCATGGTATGACTGCTATAGGAGATAGCCGTTATCAGGGCAAAGAACTGGTGAATGAAAGCCAAGCGCAGATTATTGTGCAATGGTTAACAACAGGGCCGCTTGCAAAAGCACATGAGCAAACCGCTATCCTTACGCCATTTGGGGCTCAAAAAGAGTTCCTTTTACAAAAATTAAAAGACAAGAGCATTAGCTGTGAAGTGCTTACCTTTGATGAGTTAACGGGTAAACGATGGCATCATGTTATTTTTTCACCGGTGTACACTGCGCAGAATCAGCGCCCCTTTGTTTTTGATCAGGGCGAAAATATGATTTACAGTTTGCAAAGGCGTGCAACCCAAAGTGTATGGGTAATAGGGGATTTATCCATTTTTGATGAAAGAATGCATAGTCCGTCTGGGAATTTGGCGAAGAAATTGTTTGCTAAGGTAGAGCAGGTGGTCGCGTAGGTTACTCTTCTCATTCGAATTTTGGCTGCTACGACGGGGATAATATCTTTGTAGGGGCGGACCTCCGTGTCCGCCCTTTACCGGGACGGCACCTGCCTTTGTTAAAACTACGGCAATGCAGGCAGAGGCCGTCCCCTACAAAGGTAGGAAAAATCGACTGCTGAGAGTATATTTCCCTAGGAAACCTTCTTATTCTCAGGAAACAATTTATTTTGATGCCTAGCTAAAACTTTGATCAATTCGTCATTCTCATCCGTTTTAACCACATACTCATTCATCCCCGAATCAAGACAAGTTTTTTTATCTTTTTCATCTGTACTTGAAGAAAAAGCGATTACAGGTATGTTAGACTTATCACTTTCTAGCCCTCTAATATGCGCCGTTGCCTCATAGCCATTCATTTCAGGCAAGAAAACATCCATGATTACAAGGTGAAAATTTGAATGTAAAATGGCTTCTACAGCTTCTTTGCCACTACTAACTGACTCAACATGGTAGCCTTGGGCTTCTAGTAGTCGAGTGAGCAACAAACGCGCTGTGCGGCTATTTTCAACGAGAAGTATTTTTAAGTGATTATTTGATACATCCTGACTCATAACACATCCATGGTATACTGTTCGTTCGATGAGAATTAGTGTACATGTAATGTATGACCGGGGCTAGCCAAAAGGCATGTCTAACATAAAAGGCTTGGAATCAGAGCGACATGAGATTATCTAAAATTAAACTCGCCGGCTTTAAATCATTTGTAGATCCTACAACGATTCAGTTTATGAGCAATTTAACCGCCATTGCAGGTCCAAATGGCTGCGGTAAGTCTAATGTTATCGACGCCGTGCGCTGGGTAATGGGTGAGTCCTCTGCAAAACATTTACGTGGTGGTTCATCAACGGACGTTATCTTTAATGGGTCAACAGCACGTAAGCCCGTAGGGCAAGCTACGGTAGAGTTGTTATTCGACAATGCCGAAGGGAAGTTAGGAGGCGAGTATGCTTCTTATGCCGAGATAGCCATTAAACGCCAAGTGAGTCGTGATGGTCTATCTACTTACTTTTTAAATGGTCAAAAATGCCGACGCCGTGATATCACTGACATATTCTTAGGCACAGGTTTAGGGCCAAGAAGCTATGCCATTATTGAACAAGGCATGATAACACGGGTGATTGAAGCCAAGCCGGAAGACTTAAGAAACTTTTTAGAAGAAGCGGCGGGGATCTCAAAATATAAAGAACGCCGCAAAGAAACCGAAAATAGAATTCAGCATACGCTAGATAATATTGCCCGTTTAAATGATATTAGGGGCGAGCTTGAGAACCAGCTAAATAAACTAAAGCGACAATCCCAGGCAGCAGAGCAATATAAAATTTTAAAGGCCGAGGAAAAGGAAAAGAGTGCGCAATTAGCCGCCTTAACTTGGGATAGGCTGCATGAACAAATTAAAGAAGCCGATGCAAAAATTAGAGAGTTAACTGTAAAACTGGAAGAAGAACAAGCCAATGCGCAGCATGTAAAAACCGATCAAGAAAAACAACGCATTGCACAATCAGATGCACACGAAGCATTGAATGAGGTTCAAAGAAGTTATTACAGTGTGGGGGGGGAGATTGCCAGAGTTGAGCAAGCCATCGCACATCACCAAGAAAGAGAACAACAATTATTAACCGATAAACAAGAGGCTTTGCAAACGTTATCAAGTTCACAATCTCAACTTGAACAAGACAAGCAAACGCTAGAAACACTTAACAGTAGCATCAACGAACTGCTGCCAAAGTATGAAAAGGCCAAAGAAGAAGCCGATATGATGGCGCAAATTCAACTCGAGGCTGAAATTGCCCTTGAAACTTGGCGGGAACAATTTACAAAAGCACAACAAGATGCCGTTGCACCAACGCGTACTGCAGAAGCTGAGAAAGCTAAAATTACCCAACTTGAGCGTCAAATACATCTTACCAATGAGCGTGTTAGCCGTTTACAAAAAGAACTTTTGGAACAAATTACTGTTGATACGGCAGAAATTGAAGCAATAGACGAGAAAATTCTCATTCAGGAGAGTTCATTAGAGGATATAGCGATAGCACTGTCTTCTTTTTCTGAATTAAAAGATAAACTTTCCCAAGAGTTAACCCTCATTCGTCCGCAAATTAAGGCAAAACAACAAGCGCTGAATGAGCAGCAAGGTCAATTGGCGGCGCTAAAAGCATTGCAGGCGGCAGCGTTAGGTAAAAATGAAGCTGCTCAAAAGGCGTGGTTTGAGGCGCAAGGTATTACTGAAATTCAATATGTTGCACAAAAGCTAGAAGTAGATGCCGCTTGGCAAGTAGCCGTTGAAACGGTGCTAGAAGGTTACTTGGAAGCGATAGGGGTACAGCGTGGACAACTCGCAGGACTATCGCAAGCACTTTCTACTTTGCATGACACGGGCATTAATTTAATTGAGTGGCAAGAAGAAGCAAGGCATGAGGCAAGAGCAAACACTTTATTGAGTATGATTACCTCAAATAGTCATTTCCCGGCTAACATTGCTTTATTGCTAAACAGTGTTCATGTGGCGCAAACACTAGAAGCTGCACATGAAACACTTAAAACCTTAAATGAAGGTGACTCGGTCATTACCCCCCAAGGCTATTGGATGGGTAAAGGTTGGATTAAAGTTAAGGCCAAAACCCAAGACAATAACGCAGGCATATTGGCTAGAGAACAAAAAATAAAATCATTAAGCCTAGATATTGAGACAACGCTTGAATCTTTAGCACAATTAGAACAATCCTTGGAAGAAGGTGAAGAAAAGCTAAAAGCGATTGCGCAAGATAAAGAAGCCAAGCAGCAAGATAAAAATAAAGTTCAACAAGAAATTGTGTCACTGCAAGGTGAGCGTAAAATAAAGCAAAATAAGTGGGAGCAGGTACAAAAGCGAAATCAACAGATCCTGCGTGAAGAAAATGAGTGCAAAGAGATCATTTCAAATGCACAACAAGAGGTACAAACTGCTCGCAGCAATCTTCATGCTGCAGTCGATGAAATGGCGCGATTGAATAATGAATTGGAAAGCTTACAACAAAGTAAGCAAAATATCCAAGATGCCGTTGGCGCAAGCCGCCAGAAGGCAAAAGACATGAGTGCACAAGCGCAACAATGGTTCATGGATTTGCAAACAGCTAAAACCCAAGTCCACTCCTTAGAGAGCAACATTGAGCGTTTTGTTAAGCAAATTGAAAGTGCACAAAATAGAGTTCAAAACATTGTTCTTGCCTTGGAAAGAAACGAAGAGCCTATTGCACAACTTCGAGAAGAATTAGAAATTAATTTAGAAAAAAGAATCATTATTGAAAATCAACTAAACCAAGCGCGTGACAATGTTGCAGCGATTGATAACATTATTCGAGAGCTAGAGCAAAAAATAAACAGCCATGAACAAAAGACAATTCAACATCGCGAACAGCTTGAGCAAACCAAAATGTTATGGCAAGCGCTTCAAGTACGCACTGAGAGCGCTGTTGAGAAACTTAAAAATTCTGAATATACAATTGAAACGCTGCTAGAAAACATGCCACCTGACGCAAACGAGCAAGCTTGGCAAGAGATGATTGATGAGCTTGAGTCTAAAATTCAACGTCTTGGGGCTATTAACTTAGCGGCAATTGAAGAATATGATGCCGCCTTGCAACGTAAAGAGTATTTGGATGCGCAATGTACCGATTTATCAGAAGCATTAACCACCTTGGAAAATGCAATTAAGAAAATTGATAAAGAAACACGCGCTAAATTTCAAGAAACTTTCGATAAGGTGAATGAAGGATTTAGTAAATTATTCCCCATTTTATTTGGTGGTGGGCAAGCGAATTTGCACATGACAGGGGAAGATTTGCTGGATACCGGCATTACCTTAATGGCAAGACCACCTGGCAAGAAAAATAGTACGATTCAACTGTTATCAGGTGGAGAAAAAGCATTGACGGCGGTTGCCTTAGTGTTTTCTATATTCCAACTTAATCCTGCACCTTTTTGCATGCTCGATGAGGTTGATGCACCGTTAGATGACAATAACGTGGGTCGTTTTTGTAATTTAGTAAAAGAAATGGCTAAAAGTGTTCAATTTATTTATGTGAGTCACAATAAATTAGCTATTGAAATGGCGGAACAACTACAAGGTGTTACCATGCGCGAACCTGGTGTTTCTCGAATGGTGACAGTTGATATAGAAGAAGCTAAATCGATGGCGACTCAATAAGACAAGGAGATGTTTGCATGCGTTTAATGTTGCTAATTATCGCGATGGTGATGGGTAGTTTTATTCTTTTTAACGCAATAAGCCGTAAAAAGCAGAAGAAGAATGAATCACTTCATGATGAATTTGAGCAAACCATTCTTGAAAATTCGCAAAACCATGAAATTCAACTTAAACGTGTTGAGCATATGCAAAAAGAGCATGATGTACGAACAGCTTATGAAAACGTACATCATAACCCTTTTGTTAGACCACAGCCGGATCCCTTGTTAGAAGAGCTGAATAAGCCGGTTAATGTAGAGGTGGCTCGTTTTCAACCACAAGAAGAAGAGGATGAACAACCTCTCGTTCAAGATGAGAAAATACGTGTTAGTGCAGCAGATGAAAAGCCTAAAACACATGGGTTTATTGCCTTAACAATTATCCCTAAGTCCAATGCGCAGTTTTCAAGTATTACCTTACAATCCACCTTAACAAAATATCATTTCCGTTATGGTGCGCAAAAACTTTATCACCGTCATGTTCAAGATAACCCTGCTTTACCAGCGTTGTATAGCGTGGCAAACCTTGCAAAGCCAGGGTATTTTGAATCAATGACACAAGGCCAAACTTTTCCTGGCATTCTCATTTATTTACTATTAGATGAGGTGGAAGATCCTATTACTGCTTTTGAGAAAATGTTAACCAGTGCTAGACAATTATCGGCAAGCCTTCATGCGGAACTTTGCGATGCTAAGCGCCAGCCTATTTCTACAACAGTCATTTCACAATATCGAGAACAGGCAAAAGCGGCTGCGCCTGTTTTAGAAAAGGAATACCAGGAGTGGTAAAAACGGATGGTAAAAGTGCAATTGCTCAAAAAATAGAGAAGTTAATAAGTGAAATTGCACTTCATGATTACCGATATTACGTTTTAGACGAGCCCTCTATCCCTGATGCAGAATATGATAAGCTTTTTCGCGAATTGCAAGCTTTGGAAAAAGCCCATCCTGATCTCATTGTGCCATACTCGCCAACGCAACGTGTTGGCGTTGCGCCAAGTCAAGGGTTTGAAACCGTTTCACACTTAACGCCAATGTTGTCTTTGGATAATGCCTTTTCTTTTGAAGAGTTATCGCATTTTGACAGTAAAATTAAACAACTACTTAAATCTGATAAAGAAATCGACTACGCCTGTGAGCCAAAATTTGATGGTTTAGCGGTAAGTTTAGTTTATGAGAATGGGGTATTTGTTCGTGGTGCCACACGGGGTGATGGGTATCAAGGGGAAGATATTACTACTAATTTACGCACCATTCCTACTATTCCTTTAATGCTTCAAGGTAATGTTCCTTCTCGCCTAGAAGTGAGAGGAGAAGTGGTTATGCCTAAAGAAAGTTTTGAGATGCTCAATAAACAAGCACTTAAAAACAATGAAAAGGTATTTGCAAATCCACGTAATGCCGCAGCAGGCAGTTTGAGGCAGCTTGATCCAAAAATCACTGCCAAACGAAAATTAGAATTTTATGCCTATAGTGGACATGAGAATGAGAAGCTTAACCTTACGCATCATGAAAATATATTAGCTTTACAAAAGTGGGGCATTAGAGTTTCCCCAGAAAACAAAGTAGTGAAGGGCATTAAAGCAGTAGAAGCTTATTATCAACAACTTTTATCTAAAAGAGATAGCCTTCCCTATGAAATGGATGGCATGGTTGTCAAAGTAAATGAGGTTAACATTCAAGAAAAACTGGGTTTTGTTTCACGTGCACCAAGATGGGCACTGGCCTATAAATTCCCGGCACAAGAAGTAATGACTTTACTTGAAGGGGTTGATTTTCAAGTAGGACGAACGGGAACCTTAACCCCAGTGGCACGCTTAAAACCTGTAGCGGTTGGCGGTGTGATTGTTAGCAATGCCACTTTACATAACATGGATGAAATTGAAAGAAAAGATATCAACATAGGGGATTATGTTATTGTTCGCCGGGCTGGTGATGTGATCCCGGAAGTTGTAAAGCCTATTCTGGAAAAACGTAAAGAGGTAAAGAAGATAAAACTCCCTTCTAAATGCCCTGTTTGTGGTTCAGAAGTCATTCGTATTGAAGGCGAAGCCGCTGCCAGGTGCGAAGGAGGGTTAATTTGCAAATCCCAGCAAGTTGAGTCAATTAAGCACTTTGTTTCTAGAAAAGGTATGGATATTGAAGGGCTTGGTTCAAAAATAGTTGAACAACTCGTCAATGAAAAATTAATAAATACCATAGCTGATATCTTTAAGTTGACTAAAGATCAATTGGTAAAACTGGAAAGAATGGGCGATAAATCAGCCCAAAACATATTGGATGCGATTGAGGTAAGCAAAAAAACAACGCTGGCTAAATTTATTTATGCTTTAGGAATTCGAGAAGTGGGCGAATCAACTGCAGCGCTCCTTGCAAATCATTTTACCTTAGAGAGTTTAATGCATACCACGGAAGAGGAATTACTTAACCTGCCAGATATTGGTCCGGTTGTGGCCTCCCATATTGTCCATTTCTTTTCACAAAAAAATAATCAAAAAGTTATTTATGAATTAATTAAAACAGGTATTCATTGGCCAACAGTTAAAAAGTCATCTCATCAACCACTTAGCGGTAAGACCTATGTGATTACTGGAACCTTATCTATGCCTCGGGATGAGATCAAAGCAAAACTGCAAAGTTTAGGCGCAAAAGTCACGGACAGTGTTTCGGCTAAAACGGATGCATTGATCGTTGGGGAAGAAGCGGGCTCTAAACTCGCTAAAGCGCAAAAATTAGGCGTAAAAATTCTTGATGAAAAGGGGCTTAAATCCCTATTTGAACAAAATGCGTAATTACGCAGGACATTATTCCCTTAGCGATAGCGTACTCATCATCTTATCGTAACTACACTGTTTTGTTGTAGATCCATTAAATCTCAATTCTTCACTTATCGGGTATCTTTAGCGCTTTATCATAAATATCAAGCAAAAGTATGACACCCAACAAACATGGGTGTTATTTTATGGGCAGTATTAATTTGTCATCCTTCTGGGGAGCCCATAATGAGCGTTATTGAAAACTTCGTTGTTAAGTTAAAGCAAACAGACACGGTTAAAGATCTTTCATCTGTGATTACGGATATCAAAGACTTTTTCTTTTCAAAAGAACAAGTAAGTGTTATTGCACAAGATGATGTGCCTGAAATATTAAAAGATTTACCTGTTATTGAAACGGGAGCCAAAGAGGTTTCTCTACCGCTTGTCGTTCAATCCATTGAAGAAATTGAAGAAGCGCCTGTATCAGAAGCTGATGAAGGTGTTGGTAATTATTTCAGAAGGCTTGAGTTACATACGGTTGAACATAATGCACTACCTGGTAAAATCATGAGCATTGGTTCTGATAATGCCATATCCCTTGATAAGATCACCTATAGCATTCAAAAAGCACTGCAAACACAATTAAGTAAAATTGAAAATACCAATACAGCCGCACCCGTGGGATTGCCTGTTGGCGTTGTGGCGCCTGTTCCTTTCGTTAAACCTGCGCCCACGATGGGAGCTGTCGCTAAGCCTGTACCTACAATGGCAACAGGAAAAGTGGCTCCAACCGTTGAACCTGCTTTGGATGCGCCTGCTGATTTGACTACCGTAAAAATCGCTAACGATGCAACCTTGGACTCATCAACTCTTGATACTCAAGGTAAGTTAATGGACGCAGTTCGAGGTGTCCTCAATTCAATTAAACAATTAACATCGGTAACTTCCAAAGTAGCTGACAAGGCTCCTGCTGACAAAGCTGAAGTAGATAAAAAGATTGATGATATGGCAGCGCATATTACTGGCCAAAAATCAAAAGCTGAACTTGCTAAAGAAGCGGCTGATAAAAAGGCAGCTGAAGAAAAGGCAGCTCAAGACAAACTTGCTGCAGAAAATGCAGCCAAAGAACTTGAAACTAAAGCGGCGGCTGAGAAGGCTGCTGCCGATAAAGCCAAGGCAGATGAAATTAATGCCATGGCTGATGAGATTGTTGGCAAAAAAGAAGCAAAAGCCGAGTCAGAAGGTTTTGGCTTTAATGCTATGAAAAATAAACTGTTTAATCTATTTAATATTGGCAAAAAAGCAGATGTTAAAGCCGAACAAGATGCTAAAGCTAACGATGCTGCTGAAATTGACGCAAAAGCTGCGGCTGAGAAAGCCGCTGCTGAAAAGGCTGCTGCTGACAAGGCTGCGGCTGATAAGGCTGCGGCTGATAAGGCTGCTGCCGACAAAGCTGCTGCTGAGAAAGCTGCTGCTGAGAAAGCTGCTGCTGAGAAGGCTGCCGCTGAGAAGGCTGCTGCCGATAAAGCCAAGGCAGATGAAATTAATGCCATGGCTGATGAGATTGTTGGCAAAAAAGAAGCAAAAGCCGAGTCAGAAGGTTTTGGCTTTAATGCTATGAAAAATAAACTGTTTAATCTATTTAATATTGGCAAAAAAGCAGATGTTAAAGCTGAACAAGATGCTAAAGCTAACGATGCTGCTGAAATTGACGCAAAAGCTGCTGCTGAGAAGGCTGCTGCTGAGAAGGCTGCTGCTGAGAAGGCTGCTGCTGAGAAGGCTGCTGCTG
>CAZHSJ010000053.1:11285-14773 GCA_964535225.1 Uncultured Candidatus Berkiella sp.
AGAAAGCTGCTGCTGAGAAAGCTGCTGCTGAGAAAGCTGCTGCTGACAAAGCCGAAGTAGATACCATGATTGATGATATGGCAGCGCATATTACTGGCCAAAAATCAAAAGCTGAACTTGCACAAGAAGAAGCAGCAAAGAAAGCAGCTGAAGAAAAGGCGGCTCTTGATAAACTTGCTGCTGAATATGAAGTTAAAGAGGCCGAAGCTAAAGCGGCTGCCGATAAGAAAGCTGCTGCTGACAAAATTAATGCCATGGCAGAGGAGATTGTTGGTAAAAAGCAAGCTGAATCAGAATCAGAATCAGAAGGTTTTGGTTTTGGTACGATTGCTAAAAAGTTAGGAGGTCTCTTAGATTTTGGCAAAAAGGCCGAAGTCAAAGCGGACCAAGATGCCAAAGTTCAAGCTGATGCTGATAATAAGTCAGATAATGCGGCACAAGATGAGATCGTAGATAGAAAATCAGCTGTGGAACAACATGATTCTGCGCAAAGTACCGAAGAAGGTGTGTTCAACGCGCCTCCTACAGGTAACGCGCCACCACCACCGCCACCACCACCACCACCTGGATCAGCACCAGCAAATAACGAAGGTGGGCGTAAAAAATGGGCAACGGTTGAAGTTGATGGAGAAAACGCTGCCAGTAAAAAATCTGCGGATACCGCTAAAGGTGTTACCGGACAACATGCTTCAATGATGGCAGAGATGGGTAAAGTTGTACTTAAAAAGGCAACACAATCTTCACCCGCTGAAAGACAAGCACCCAAAGTAACAGAATCTGAGCCTGCAGCAGCAGAAGCTCAGTTACTTAAGGGATTGCTAGATAGAATTACGAGTGGCAAACAGGCTGTAAGTTCATTTTCTGCGCAAAAACAAAACGTTTCTGAAGTAGAAGAGGATAGTAGCGATTGGGATGAGTCTCCTAAAGATATCAATGATGTATCAATTGGAATAATTGCTGATAAGGTTGCTTTAACTGAGCATGGATTGGAAACGATTGATGCCATTAAAGCGCAATTATTAGCAGCAAATGCAGACAAAATTCAAGAAGCGCTGGGCATTTACGAAGCGAAGCTTCGCAAAGAATTAACCATTCCTGCTGAGAAAATTGTTAAAATGGATGGATTGATTTCTGCTAAAGTTGCAATGTATAACGATAGCTTTAAAGTAAAAGCTAAACAACTTGCTGAAAGTTGCTTAAAGTCAAATATTATTAACGGCCTAAAAGCAAATCATGACGTTAATAAAGAAGTTGTTGATAAAGCAGTTCTTGAGAAAGACGCATTAGCAATCGAAGAAAATGCGGCAAATTTTGACCTAAAACAAGCTGTCGGCTCACTCGCGGATGAAGTGGCGCGTGATTGCAACATTTTAACAAATGAAAATCAAGTTGCTTCAAAACCTGCTGAATCTGGTAAAATTATGGGCGCCGTTGCGATGTTTCAAGCCGCTGCAGATAAAGCAAAAGGCAGCAGTAAATCTAAAGCAGGCGATGAATCTGCTGAGGAATACGTACCGCCACTTCTTAAAAAGCATCAAGCGGATGTGGCTACGTTAAAAGAAGCCATGGATGCACCAGAACCTACTAAGCCCTCCGGAGCTTCTAAGAAGTCATATGGTGCTTTTGCGAAAGACATATTAAAACTGCATGGCATGGGTGATGAGCCTAAGTCGAAGGATGCCGATTCTAAGGATGAAGAGCCACGAAAAGTTACGGACTCCTTCATTGATGATATGGCCGAAAGCATTGTATTTGGTACCAAAGAAAAAGCTGAGTCCAAAAAGATGTCTGATTCTTTTATTGAAAAAGCGGCTGATGCTATCGTGTTTGGTCAACAGGATGCACAAAAACCAGGTGCAGATCAATCTACAGAAGGTGGTTTCTTCGCTACCTTAGGCAATATGGGTAAAACAGTCCTGGGAGGCCTTACTGGGTTAACCGGGTTATTTGGTGGACATTCAAATGCCCTTGATGCTTCGAGTGTGATTCAAAAGGATGATTCTATTAAGGGATTAGATTCATCCGGTGACAGCGCAACATCGTTACAAACTACGGATGCAGCGCCTAGCACCACATCGACAACCACGTCTGAGCCAAGCATTGTTGTAACAGATCATACAACACCGCATATTGAACAGACTCATGTTGATCATCTGTAAGCATGGCTAAATGAAATGTGAATCTTGAGGAGCAAGGATGCCTCCTCCTCCTTCATCGATAATGATATGTTTTTGAAATACGCTCAGTCCGCCTTCCCCACCTGGAAAGGATAATTTTACATCAGCAACCGTTATAGGATCTAAATTTTGATTTTTATCAGATATTTTCACTTCGTAAATATTGGTCGCATTTCCATTTTCTTCACGTTGAACAACTTCTACCACTCTGTTTTCAGCAGGAATAGCCAAATTTTTAAATAAGTTATCAAGGTTAATTCTTGCTGTGGGCGTTATATGCGCCTCATTCTGGTCACTCACCACAATCGTTTGATAAACAGCCTGATCATAAATAACATCAACAGGCTGCTGATTGTTAATTTGAATAGGTGGCGTAGTTGTGACGTTTACGGTAAATTGGTGTTGAGTCGTTTCGTTATCGTTATTAAGTACATAATAACCTAAATCAATAGGTAATTTTTGTTGTGCAGCGCTAGTAACAGAAACTTGTGAGAGACAATGGGTCAAATTTTCCTCTGATAACCCTGTAAATTGGAGTTTGGTTTCGCCCATTCCCCCTTCTACCGAGAAGGCATAGGCTTTAGCAGCTTGATCAGGGTTTATTGTATAAAGGAGTTTCTCACCCCAATGCACCTGAATGGGGTTTACAACTTGGCTGCTTGGAACATGCCCAAAAGACAAGTGATAGGCTTCTAAGGGGTGGGTTTTGATCTCTTGATAAACAATGTTGTCGGCTCCCTGTGTCCAGCTGTTTGTGTTGAGTAAATTGGCAGGTGGCGCTCTGTCAATAGGGTTATGTAGCGTAAATGTGTAGGCCCCATTTTGATCTAAATACACTGTAAAAACTGCAATATTCGTATCCCCTGATGTTGCGATTAATAGGGTGTTGTTGTGGGTTAACTCATAATGCAGGTCACATCCTTTAGATTTAAGCCCTAAATTTAGTAACGCTTGCTGCTGATCTAGAGGTAAAAATTCTAAACTTTGACTATTTTGTTGAGTAGAAGTGGGGAGAAATCCTGTTGTTTCTCTTGATTCGCTGGTTCCCCCCATCAGGCTTTCTTCATCCACAAACGAAGTACTTTCCTCATGTGTTTTATGGGTAAAGTTGAGATTTTCGTCATCCATTGTGATACTAAAAGTTATCTCACTCATGGTTCACCTGTTATGCGCAGCTACACGTATTTTTAGTTTTTGTATTATTTATAGTTATCAAACCATGTTGAGCTGGATGTGTATACTGGACTTTAGTCTTATGCTTTGCATTTGAGCCATATTTAACTAACTGATTTAATTAGATTATTTGGCTGC
>CAZHSJ010000054.1:0-14713 GCA_964535225.1 Uncultured Candidatus Berkiella sp.
CCTTCCTCTGGGGTCGAACTTAACGCTAATGCATAAGCTTGCTTGGCACCCTCAATATCCTTTTTCTGAACTAACACATCGCCTTTTAATTCTGCCATCAGCGTAAGGTAAGGCCCCTTCTTGTCGCTGTAGTACTTCAATGCTTCATCTAATTTATTTTGAGAAATATATAACCGCATTAAACGAATCCTTGCGATATCTTGGAAATTCTGTAACGTGCTTTTTTCCATTATCCATTTTAATTTTTCTTCCGCTTTAGCAATATTGTTATCACTGATTGCTTGATGAGCAACCACAAACTCCGCTAAGGACGCATAAGGCGATGTTGAATACTCTTTGATAAGCGTTTCGGCTTTGCTGTTAATTGTTTCTTTATCGTTTTTTTCTAACCCTTCCAACAAGGCCATATAGTGATCAGACGCTGCATCATGTTCAACTTTTTGATGATGGCGCCAATACATTATCGCACTTGCAATAAATGCGATGATAATGACTCCCCAAGAAAGCATATTTCCGTATTTTTGAAACCATTTTTTTATGGCTTCTACTTGTTGTTCTTCCGTTGTGTACACTTCCATGAAATATCACCTTACTTAATAAACTGTTCTCTTAAAAATGTAATTGTGTCTTCTATTGACTTTGTTTGTTGAGGAATGTCACCTCGTAGCGCCTTAATGCTCACACTATTTGTTTGAATTTCGCTGTCCCCTAATATTAAAGCAAATTGCGCGCCACTTTTATCGGCGCGTTTAAATTGGCTTTTAAAGCTCCCGCCACCACAATTTGTTAAGACTTTTAATGTTGGTAGCGCACTACGAATAATTTCTGCCAACAGCAGACTTTTACTCGCAGCAACTTCTCCTTCGGCCACGATATAAACATCGACTAATTGCGTGGGCGGAATTAACTGGTTATCTTGCAATAACATAATTAAACGCTCAACCCCTAAGGCAAATCCCACAGCAGGCGTACTTTGTCCACCCATTTGGCTTACCAGATCGTTGTAACGTCCACCAGCACAAACCGTACCTTGTGAGCCAAGGTGGGTTGTTACCCATTCATAAACAATATGGGTGTAGTAATCTAAACCGCGAACAATTCGCGAGTCTACTTCAAATGCTATCTCAAGTTGTTTTAGTTGCTGTTGTATTTTTTCAAAATGTGCTAAAGATTCTTCGCCTAAATAATTTAATAATAGCGGCGCATCTTGATTAATTTCAATCATCATTGGATTTTTGCTATCCAATATACGCATGGGGTTAGCATGTAATCTGCGTGTGCTGTCTTCGTCTAACTTAGGGCAACTTTCATAATATGCGATGAGTGCTTTGCGATAACGTTGTCTTTCGGATAAGGTGCCCAAAGAATTTAATTTTAACACTATCTTGTCTTGAAGCCCCAGTTGTCGCCATAGTCTTGCCATCATGGCAATTTGCTCTACATCAACATCTGGGCCAGGCAAACCAAAGGCTTCTATGCCAAATTGATGAAATTGGCGGTATCGTCCTTTTTGAGGGTTTTCCCTTCTAAACATGGGCCCCATGTACCATAAGCGCTGCGATTGATTACGGCATAAATTATTTTCAATGACGGTGCGTACCGTTTGGGCTGTACTCTCTGGCCGTAGCGTTAACCATTCTCCCCCCTTGTCTTCAAAGGTATACATTTCCTTTTCAACAATGTCGGTCACTTCGCCAATTGCACGCTTAAAGAGTTCAGTTTGCTCAAGTAAGGGCATGCGTACTTCTTGGTACCCATAGGCCAGCGCCAAGGATTGAAGTTGATTTTCAACAAAATACCAGGCAGGGATCTCCTCCATCAGGATGTCCTTCATCCCCTTAACCACTTTAATCCCAAGTGACATATAGCCTCGCCTCTTTTGCCCGTGTATTGATAAAATTTCAAAGCAGCTACTTTACCAATTTCTCGGGGAGTCTGCACTTAAAGCGGCTAATTTTAGGTGGATTGCGCAAAAAAAAAGGGCAGTTCTAACGCACTGCCCTATATTAAATTGATAAATTAAGTATGTTAGATTGCTTGCCAGGTTCCGTTTGGATGTCTGCAAGCGGTGCCGTACACTCTTTGTGTTTGGCCATTGATAGTGGCATTGGTTACAAACTCGCGACAGTAATAACCATCAAAACGACGATGACCATCACGAATGGGGCGGTAATATCCCCAATTCCCCGTTCTGGCATTATTCCAATAAATGGTTTGCCCTACAGGTGCACGCGTAGCCGTTACAAAGGCCCGGTTAGCTTCTTTCATGTCTTCTTGATCTAGGCTTTGCCCCACCGCCTTACCAAAAAGACCGCCAAACAAAGCGCCAATTGCAGCACCAGCTGCGCGGCCCGCACCATGGCCAAATTGTGCACCTATGATCCCACCGGCAACGGCACCTATCGCGGTTGCTGCTGTTTCTTTTTGACCTGCATTTTGGCTACAACCTAATAAAAAAATGCTGCTAACCAGAGATAAGATTAATAAACGTCGTGTCTTTATCATCAATTATATCCAGTACTAAGGTAGTTAGCACTGCCTCCTGTATGCGTTTTCAAGTTCCCTTGCTGTTTATTTCGGCCTATTTGCTACAATCTTTAATATATTCTTAAGAAAAATTGTTTACCTTACGATAACAGTATATGAGCCATGAGGAGTTTTGATTTCAATGACACCGAGTTTGGATCCCGCGCCTTTACAAGCCTTTTTTGAGGAAGTTAAAGAGCAGCTAGGGATAGACCTGAAGCTTCATTCAGATAACCCTAAATTCCCTATTCAATTAGCCAATGCGCCTCATGGGCATTCACGCAATAAATGTGTTGAATTGTTGCAATTTATTAAAGGCCAAGTAGATTTAAGGGACAATGAAATTGGCGAACTCTATGCCAGCAAATCAAGCCCTGGAAAATATGTTTTGGATATCCGTATGCAGGCAGCTAAGGCTTTAGAAGATGTCTATGCGATGAGCATGTTTTATCCGCATGAAGAAGATGAAGAATCCGAGCCGCAAAGACAACCAAAAAAAGTAAAAAAATCCCCAGATGAACTCTCCCCTAAAAGTAAAAAGGGTCCTTCCAAAAAAGACGCTGACGACGAAAACGAATAGTGTAACTACGCGCCTATCAAGATAAAAGTATTGAATTAATCAATATTTGTTAGTAATATCACTTTCTTGTTTTATATTTGGAATTAACCATGAGACAGTTAAATACGACTGAGATTAACCAGATTTGCGGCGCTGGCGCCATTATGGCTGTAGCCACCTTCCCATTTGCGTTCATGGCAAGCGCAATTTACTTACCGCTGTCATTGTTAACCAGCCTGCCCTTACTTTCCGAAGGTGAATACAGCAAATACCTAAAGCATGTTGCAACAACCCCCTTAAATGTCTTTTTAGCACTAGAAGGGCTGGCCTACAACGCCTAATCCTTTAACGACGTGTACGTTTGCTAGGATTTTGATGGCTAGGGTTAATACGCTTTTGCGGATTATCTTCTTGAGTGTCGTAACCTTCTTCTTTGGCGCCTAATTTATTCCTATCTGCTGCAAGGGTCATCGCTTCGGTTGCTTTTTTATCATTCATATTAGGTAAAAAACGTAAAATATTTTGCATGATAGGATTCAGCGTACCATCTTTGCCATTTTTTAATTGACCAATAATTCCCATAGCATACTCAGTACCTTTTTCTGTATGTTCTTGGCCCTCGGGGTAAAGATTATTACTACTGGGCGCCTCAATTTCATCGTAAGCATTTAATGCAACAGCTAAAGCTCTTTGGCGTGAGAGAATTAACCGTTGCTTATTTTCAGCGAGAGCTTGATTCAATGCTTCAGAATTTGTCATTATATTAGTCGCTGCATTTAAGTGCTTAATTTCAGTTAACTCAGTGAGGGGTATTAACCCAATAATATTGCGCAACCCTTCTGCTGAGCTGCAAGCAAATAGGGTAAGAGAACGAACCTTCGTATTGCGTAAATTTTGCACCAACTGAAACAAACCGTTATCATCGACACTATTCCAGCCCATTTTAAGATCCGTAACGTTAGTGCCCTGTAAATGGCGGGCAAAATTGGCCGCACCTTCTTCGCTTAAATTCCCATAACATTCGACGGTAATGTTATTTCCAGATAAATAACGCAGAAAATTAACTTCAAAATCTTTAGGGGTTGAATGAATTGCAAAATACGTTTTTGCGTCTCTCAATGCCTTGGCGAGATGTTGATAAAATGTACGCGATCTATTAGCCCAAATTTCGCTATCAGGTTCGTTAAAATCTATTTCAAATGAATTATTGAGCTGTGCAATTATCCTGTGAATATTAACGTAATTGCCTTGTGCTACTTCTTCAAATACGGCATTTAAAAGTCCTTTACCAACTTCATTTATTTCAGGAGGCGTTAAATTTTGGGTATATTGATCAAATACATTTCTATCTACTAAATCCAAAATATTAAACATAAATCACCTCGTTTTAACGCATAAAAAAATGCCAATGACACCTATATCAGGTAGCCCCATTACAATTGGAAGTTAAACTAACATAAAACAGGAGATTATGTCATAAAATAAATGACGTTTTCTTATGAGTGGTTGGGAATGCGCGATAACAGGAATGTTTGAGTTGATTTAATCGGGACGGTACGGGGAAATAGCTGTTTTGAAACTCATTTTAAAACTGGATCCCGCGGCTTGTCCGCGGGATCCAGCATCTGATATACCTAAAGCGCGGTACGTAGGTGCAGTCTTAAGGAGGAGCCTGCGAAGGCAGCCCCTATCTATTATCCCTGCTTGGTATAGAGATCAGATAACTTTGCATTGGGATACTGCGCATTGAGCAGCAACTTACTACGCTGTTCTAAATTTCTATCATTAAAATGTTTCGCTATTTCAAGCCCAACCAACAAGGAACGTGCGTTGGGTTTGGACAGTTTTGCAAACCCTGCATGATATTCTTTCGCTTCTTCGAATTTATTTGCTTTTAACTTCAAAATGGCAAGTTCAAGCAATGCGTTAGGTCGGTTCATATCATAGCGTAAAGATTTTTCAAGATATTCCGTGGCTTTAGCAACCTCTGGGATCTGTAGCACACATAACCCTGCATTTTCTAAAGCTTCAGCGGTTTGCGAAAAGCTGGGATCATCCACTGCTTTTAAAAATTCTTTTTCTGCTTGTTTATACTTTTTTTGCCTACATAAAAAGGCACCGTACATATTATGTTCATTTCCGCCTTTGCTATTTATAGCAATGGCTTTAAGGTAAGCTTTTTCCGCTTCATCAGTTTCCCCTACCCGCTCAAGAAAATAACCATAAGAATAATGAACTTCTGGTAGTTGAGGAGCCAACTCTTTGGCACGAATAAATTTAGATTTAGCTCTGGTAATTTGTTCTTGGTTTAAATAAGAAACCCCAAGTTCTAAATTTAATTTAGCTGCTTTGATTTTGTCGGCTGATGGAATTTCATACATGCTACTGAGGGGGGTATCTTGTTTGGCGACTCTTTTTGGCTGGCCGCAACTGATAAGTGAGCATGCAAGACCAAGGACAATGAAAAATTTCCCTTTTTTCAGCATCATCAATTCCTTTAAGGTGAGTTCTGTACCACTAATTCTATGCTTTGCTTAAACTTTGCGCTACGTTGTGTTTTATCATTAACTTTGCCGGCTAACTGTCCACAGGCGGCGTCAATATCATCGCCCCGGGTTTTGCGCTTCATCGTAACCAATCCTGCTTCCATCAGAATATCCTGGAAACGGCGAATAACTTGTTCTTCTGAGCGCTCATACTTGGTGCCAAAAAAGGGATTAAAGGGAATGAGATTCACTTTAGAAGGCACGTCTTTTAATATTCTTACTAATTCATAAGCATGCTCAGGCTTATCATTCACGCCTTTGAGCATGACATATTCCATGGTGATACGGCGACGTTTATCGTCTCTTAAATAACGTTTGCAGGCTGCCAACAATTGGGCAATGGGATATTTTTTATTTAACGGAACAATTTCTGTTCTTAGGGCATCATTGGGCGCATGTAGCGATACGGCTAAAGCAACATCACAAGCGTCTCTTAATTGATCAATAGCAGGAACAACACCAGAAGTGCTCAACGTTACTCGACGTTTTGATAAACCATACGCTAAATCATCAAGCATCAAGTGCAGCGCCATGACGACATTATCAAAATTTAATAAAGGTTCACCCATGCCCATCATGACCACATTGGTTACTGGGCGATCAGGAATAACAAAAACACCTTCGTTCTTTAAGGTTTTTACCACAACCCATAGTTGCCCAATCACTTCGGCTGAACTTAAATTTCGCTGAAAACCTTGTTGCGCTGTATGACAAAACTTACAGTTAAGCGCACACCCTACTTGAGAAGAAATGCATAAAGTGGCTCTTTCGGGCTCAGGGATATAAACCGTTTCAATGGCACCACCGCCATCAACTTTAAAAAGCCACTTGCGTGTACCGTCTTTAGCAAGATGTTCACTGATAACTTCAGGCGCACGAATTTCGCAGCGTTCACTTAATTTTTCTCTAAGTGCCTTGCTCAAATTGGTCATTAAAGAAAAATCATCGCACGATTGCGCATGGATCCATTTTAAAATTTGCTGCGCACGAAAAGGCTTCTCACCCAAATCAACTAAGACTTGGGTGAGCGCTTTGAGATCCAGACCTAAAAGATTAATCTTTTCCACTAACGTACTCGTTCACACAATTCGTTATCTTTAAAGAAAAAGCGAATTTCGCGAGCAGCGGTGTCAGCAGCATCTGAACCGTGTACAGCATTTTCATCAATGGAGGAAGCAAAGTCAGCACGAATGGTGCCCTTGTCCGCTTTCTTAGGATCGGTTGCCCCCATGACTTCACGATTTTTCAAAATGGCATTTTCGCCTTCTAGTACTTGCACGAGTACCGGCCCGCTTAACATGAAGCTTACTAAATCTTTAAAAAAAGGACGTTCTTTGTGAACTTCATAAAACCCCTCCGCTTGTTCGCGTGTGAGTTGCATCATTCTTGCGCCAACAACGCGTAAACCCGCTTTTTCAAAACGCGCAATAATTTCGCCAATATGATTTTTTGCAACCGCATCAGGCTTGATAATAGATAAAGTTCTTTCTAGGGCCATGTTTAACTCCAAGGTTATTGTTCCAACTAAATATTAAGCCCAATTATTATACAGACAGCTAGGCCACTTCGTCTATCCAGGCCATTTGTATGGCTTCCAGGATTTTTTCATTGCTCTTTTTAGGATCATCACTGAAATGAGGGAGCTCACAGATCCAACGATGCAAATCCGTAAATCTAACATACTGGGGATCGACTGTTTGATGCCTTTGTGCAAGTTCTATCGCAATGTCATGCACATCCACCCACTGATAGCTCATTAGCGTTTCTCCGACACTTGGTTAATGGTGTATTTTGGGATCTCAACCGTTAAGGGTTCTTCTGCCACAATGGCTTGGCAACCCAAACGAGACTGGGGCTCAAGCCCCCAGGCCTTATCTAATAAATCTTCTTCTCGCTCAGTGGCCTCATTTAGGGAATAAAAGCCCTCTCGGACAATCACATGACAGGTTGTGCAAGCACAGGATTTTTCGCAAGCATGTTCAATCTCAATACCATTCTGAAGGGCGACATCTAAAATGGACTCTCCCCTTACTGCCTCAACGGTTTTACCTTCTGGGCAAATTTGAGCATGGGGCAAAAAAGTAACTTTGGTCATTTCACAATAGCCTCTACCTCATCCATCGATTTACCTGATAGCACTTGGGTCAGCGCTCTATTAAGACGAAATTCCGCAAACGCTTGGGCAAGGGGCTCTATCTCTAACATGCCTTGTTTAATTAATGTGGCATTTTGCGCAATTACTGCAGCTTCAAGGGCTTGCTTTTTTGCTAAGAGCGCTTGTAAAGGCGCCTGGGGATAGGCTTGCCCATCAAGCGCGATGGCATTATCCAGGCTTAATACCAATTGCTTTGCATGTATAATTTTTTCGTTTTGTTTTCGTAACGTTAAGTCTTCACTCGCATGCTTAACTGAATCTTCAATATACTCAACAATGGCCTCATCGCTCAAACCGTAGGTCGGCTTTACTTGAATCGTATTTTGCACACCAGACAAAAGTTCTTTTGCTTCAATACTTAACAAACCATCGCAATCTACCTGAAACGTAACTTCAATTCTTGCTTTACCTGCCATCATCGCGGGAAATCCCGATAAATCAAAATGGGCTATAGAGCGGCAGTCTGCCGCCATTTCTCGTTCCCCTTGCACAATATGCAAAGAGAGAGCAGTTTGATTATCCATAAACGTCGTAAAGGTTTGCTTTGCAACGGCTGGGATGGTGGTATTTCGCATGAGAATTTTATCGACACTCCCCCCCATCATTTCAACGCCCAATGAAAGAGGTAATACATCTAATAGCAACATATCATGGAAGGTTTGACTACCTGATAAAATGCTAGCACAAATGGCTGCGCCCATGGCGACAACTTGATCGGGGTTAAGATGACATAAAGGTGTTTTACCAAAAAAATTGGTTACCCCTTGGATGATCGATTTAGCGCGAGTCATCCCGCCAACCAAGACAATATTTTCAATTTGTTCTGGTTTTAATTTAGCATCTTTCAATGCCATAACACATAACGATAGCATTCTCTCAATCAAAGGTGCCATTATCTGATTTAATGCATCAAGCGTCAGGATAACGCTTTGATCGCCACAATCAATACTTACCGTGTCTTGCGTGCTTAATAACTCTTTTGCTGCTTTGGCTTGGGTAAGCAGCATCGCATAATTGATCGCCTCACTGTGGTTCGTTTTTTTAAGACAATACTCAGCAATAAGCTTGTCAATATCATCCCCCCCTAGAAGCGTGTCACCTGCAATCGAAAGCACTTCAAAAACACCGTGATTTAAGATAAGTATGGAAACATCAAATGTGCCTCCACCTAAATCAAACACCAAACAGGTGCCTTTTGTAGATTTATCCAAACCATAAGCAATCGCGGCTGCTGTAGGTTCATTGAGCAAGCGCAGTACATTAATGCCGGCAAGTTTTGCTGCGTCTTTCGTTGCTTGACGTTGCGCATCGTCAAAATACGCAGGCACTGTGATAACAGCATCACAAATTGTCTCATCAACTTGCTTAGCACTCGCTACTAATGTTTTTAAAATTTCAGCAGAAACTTGTACCGGATTGACATATCCCTGACTTGTTTTTAGTTGGCATATTTTTGAATCAACATCAACAAACTGATGTATCGACTGACCGACTTCTTTAGGTGATCGCCCTATCAAGCGTTTAACCGAAGCGATGGTATCGTTTGGTGATTGAGCAAAATGAGCTAGCGCTTCTTCTCCGACAAGAATGTTACCGTTTTTCGCATAATGTACAACGGATGGAAGGAGTGGGTTATTATTCTGAATTGGTAATACCGCAATCTTGCCCTCATTTTCATAAGCAACCAAAGAGTGCGTGGTGCCAAGATCAATACCAATCGCTCTTTTATGTTCTATTTGCTTAGGTTCTTGTATTTGTAGTGACATTATAATCTTGCTCTTCATACTCTTCATGTAAACGCACAAAAAACTGCATTTGGCGAACGATGTCTCTTGCTTTTGCCAAGGCAACCTGACTTGGTGCTTCTTCACCTAATAAATGACTCAGTTCATTTTCGCAATTATGTAATTTTGTCTCAATTTCCTGTTTTAAGGTTTGCCCTTCATTATCAGCTAATCGTTCACGAAGTGACATTTGTTCCATTAAAAAATCCATAGACATGTGTGTATCTGTTTCAACATCTACGTCTATCCTATGGCATTTCAATAGGTACGTTGCTCTTTTAAGGGGAGTGCATAAAACCTGGTAGGCGTCGTTTATCATTGCTGCAAGTGCCAATGCTGCTTTTTTTTCACTTATCAAAGCACTTGTAAATTTATCAGGATGTACTTTTTGCTGCAACTGGTAAAAACGTGTTTTAAGCGTAGCAAGATTTTGTGTATAAACCTTAGGCACACCAAATAAGGTAAAATAATCTTGTGGCTGCATGTTACTCATCTGTTAAGGTAAAACTTTCACCGCATCCACATTGGTTGCCCACATTAGGATTATCGAATTTCAGGCCTTCGTTAATGCCCTCCTTGCGAAAATCCATGGTAGTGCCACCTTTAAAAAATTTTAAATAAATTTCTTTATCTACCAGCACGGTAATGTCTTGGGCTGTAAACGCATAATCAATTGGTTTTTGACTTTCTGGGTAAGCAAATTCTAAAACATACTCATAGCCAGAGCAGCCTGCTTTTTTAACACCAATACGAATGCCAATCGGTTTCTTCTGCGCTTTTTCAAGTGATCGTTTTAGGTGGTTTAGCGCGCTCGCCGTGATTTTTAACCCCGGATCTTGCGCTGGTAAATCAGCTGGCAATTGCATCTTCAGCTCGTTCATGTTTTGCTCGATAATCTTTTACTGCTGCTTTAATCGCATCCTCTGCCAACAAAGAACAGTGTATTTTCACTGGAGGCAGCTTTAATTCATTCGCTATCTGTGTATTTCTTATTTTATCAGCTTCTTCTAAGGTTCGCCCCTTTAACCACTCGGTTGCCAGTGAGCTTGACGCTATCGCTGATCCACACCCATAGGTTTTAAAAACGGCATTTTTTATACGGCCGGTTTGCTCATCGACTTCAATTTGCAGCTTCATCACATCGCCACAAGCCGGTGCACCGACCATCCCCGTTCCCACATGGGGGCTATTTTTATCCAAATTCCCAACATTTCTTGGGTTTTCATAGTGATCAATCACTTTTTCGTTATATGCCATTATCTCACCTTCTTAATGCGTGGCCCATTGAATGGTATTTAGATCAATGCCGTCTTTATACATGTCCCACAAGGGTGACATTTCACGTAAACGCGAAATAATATTTCGAACACTTAAAATTGCCTGGTCAACTTCCGCTTGTGTGGTAAAACGTCCTATTGAGAAGCGCAAACTACTGTGCGCCAACTCATCGCTTAAGCCCAGTGCTCTTAATACATAGGAGGGTTCTAAACTGGCTGAGGTACAGGCAGATCCTGAAGAGAGCGCCAGATCTTTTAAGCCCATAATTAAGGATTCCCCTTCAATATAGTTAATACTTATATTGAGGATCCCGGGTAAAGATTGCTCAGGGTGGCCATTAAAGTAAATCTCTTCAATGTCTTTAAGACCCTGCCATAGTTTATCTTTTAAGGCTTTAATTCTACTGGCTTCTTGCGCCATTTCTTTTTGGGCTATTTCACAAGCAAGCCCCATTCCCACAATTTGATGGGTAGGAAGCGTTCCTGAGCGCATGCCTCTTTCATGGCCACCGCCATGTATTTGGGGGTTTATTCTAACTCTGGGCTTACGCCTTACATACAACGCACCGATCCCTTTAGGACCATAAAGTTTATGGCTAGAAATCGACAGCAAGTCGATATCATTGTTTTGCATATCCAGCAAAATTTTACCAACTGTTTGTGCCGCATCAACATGAAAAATAATGCCCTTTTCACGGGTAAGCTTTCCAATGGCGAGGACATCTTGGATAGTGCCAATTTCATTATTGGCATGCATAATGGAGACTAAACACGTATCGGCTCTGATGGCTTCTTTTACTTTTTCTACACTAATCACACCCATTTTATCTGGATCAAGATAAGTGACTTCATAGCCTTCCCTTTCTAACTGCCTGCAGGTATCCAATACGGCCTTGTGTTCAATTTTACTGGTAATGATATGTTTACCCTTACGCTGATAAAATTGCACAGCACCTTTAATGGCAAGATTATTCGATTCTGTTGCGCCGCTTGTCCAAATAATTTCTTTTTCATCTGCATTAATTAAAGCGGCTACTTGACGTCTTGCATTTTCTACTAGCGCTTCTGCTTTCCAACCATAGGCATGCGAGCGTGATGCCGGGTTGCCAAACTCTTCTTTTAAACAAATCACCATTTTATCAATCACCCTTTCATCGAGGGGTGTGGTGGCGGCATAATCAAAATATAACTGCTTTTTCATACGACTTCTTCCACAGGCAAGCTTTTCTTAATCATGTGAGGGGTGGGATCTGGTTGTTTGGGTTCGCAATTAATCAAGCAGGGATCACAAGGCCCTTGATAGCCTTTTAACTGCAACGTATAAGGATAAAATTTCGTAATTTTTGCTAACCCCAACCGTAATAACTGCCCCGCCACAACAGGCGAGCAGGGTTGGCGAACTTGAGCATCAGGGGATAACAATATGGCACTATGCATGTTCAAACCTAATAAATTGCACGGGGATGGGTTGATGACGTTGAGACAAAGCAACCACCTGCGGTTTTTTGGCAAGTGCGCCAAGCGTGATCCCTTGAAAAAAATGGGCAATTTTCTTGTTAAGCTCATCCCATAAATGATGCGTTAAACACATATTGCCTTCATGGCAATTCGATTTACCCTGACACTTAGTGGTGTCAATACGCTCATCAACTGCATCAATAATCTCTGCAAGGGTAATGTTTTCCGCAGATCGCGCTAAGACATAGCCGCCCTTAGCGCCACGAACGCTCTTGAGCAATCCTTTTGTTCTCATCACATGGGCTAAGCGCTCAAGATAAGCAACCGAGATCCCATTGCGCTGGGCAAGCACTGAAATGGTAATGGGACCATCTTGATGGTGTATTGCCAGATCAAGCAAGGCAGTTACCGCATAGCGACCCTTTGTTGTTAGTTTCATAACAAACCTTTCCCTTTTGAATCGGAGAAAGGTTCGCATACCCTACTAAATTAGTCAAGATTGGCTTCTAATCAGGGAGGCATTATAATCGGGCTATGGTAACCTGATGATTATTTAAAGAATGTTCAGATAAAAGGATTTCGGTTTAGGTTCTTCGTAGGGGCGGGCCTCTGTGCCCGCCCTGATAAAATCAGGATTTTTATCGGGACGGCACAGAGGCCGTCCCCTACAAGATCTTATTTGTCATGTAAAAGCGGCATTCAACATTCTGTAGACTGTTTGGACACCATTTTTAAAAATCCCCTTAAAATATTTACTTCTTCTTGCTCTAACTGGGCTTTGGTGAATAAACGCTTTAAGCGGGGAAGTAATTTTTTAGGGTGTCTTGGATCCATAAACCCCACTTGAATAGCAACGGTTTCAAAATGATCTAACAGTCCTTTGACTTCTTCCATTGAGGCTTTTTGTGCAAAATCGGTTTGAAGATCTGGCGCTTCATTTTTTGCCAAAAATGCTTGGAATATTTCATAGGCAATCACTTGAACTGCGGCTCCTAAATTTAAGGAAGCATACCCTGGGTGGGTTGGAATGCATAAATGATAGTCACATCGTTGTAATTGCTCATTGGTTAAACCTGCTCGCTCTTGCCCAAAAACAAAGGCAACTTGCTGTTGTTTGCTTAAGTCCATGGCGAGTTTAGCCGCCGCTTTTGGGGTAAGTTGAGGCCAGGGAAATTCACGGCTTCTGGCGCTAGTGCCAAACACCCACTGACAATCCGCAATGGCCTGTTCGAAGGTATTAACTACACCAGCATGCTCT
This sequence comes from Uncultured Candidatus Berkiella sp., assembly GCA_964535225.1. Lineage (GTDB taxonomy): Bacteria > Pseudomonadota > Gammaproteobacteria > Berkiellales > Berkiellaceae > Berkiella. The sequence goes on from CAZHSJ010000054.1 coordinate 13,564, forward strand.
AGAATATCATCTGCGCCAGAGGCACGGGCCGTCGCCTCACTGTGCGGGTAATTCTCAGGACTCACCAGGGTTAAGCGCGATAACCCCATATTCTTCATCGCGCGGGCAGTTGCGCCAATATTACCAGGATGGGTCGGTTCACAAAGGATAAATCGAATATGGTTCAGCATAGTCTTAAGTTGTTGCGTTAATTGGGACGGGCATTATACCAGCTTGCTTTATTAGCGGTAATTGCTGGTGTTTGATATAATGCATGACATTACATCAAATTAAAGTCAACAAACTAACAATATGCACCCAATAGTCAATATCGCCGTTACTGCCGCAAGAAGTGCCGGAAAAATAATTGTACGCGCCCAAGATCAAATGGATAAATTACACATTATCGAAAAGGGCAAAAACGATTTCGCCAGCCAAGTTGATAAAGCGGCCGAAGAAATTATTATTGAAACCATTAAAAAAGCTTACCCTCAGCACAGTATCTTAGGCGAAGAATCGGGCCACATTCCTGGCCAAGGCCAAGGCGCTGACACCACCTGGATTATTGATCCCTTAGATGGCACCACAAATTTTATCCATGGTTTTCCTCAGTTTTGTATTTCAATCGGGGTTGTACAACAAGATAAAATCTATCACGGCGTGGTTTATGATCCCATTCGGGATGAGTTGTTTTCAGCCAGCCGCGGTGAAGGCGCAAGGATGAATGGCAAAAGACTTCGCGTGAGTGCAGCAGATAAACTACAAAAATCTCTCTTAGGCACAGGATTCCCCTTTAGAGATTTTACCCATTTAGAAGATTATTTAACCTTTTTAAAAGCCATAATACCTCATTGCGCAGGGATCAGACGTGCTGGTGCTGCAGCTTTAGATTTGGCCTATGTAGCTGCCGGAAGATTAGATGGCTTTTGGGAATTTGGTTTAAAACCGTGGGATATTGCTGCCGGCGCTTTACTTATTCAAGAAGCAGGTGGTTTTATTACCACCATCGCGGGCGAACAAGACATTCTAAAAGGCAACAGCATCTTAGCTGCTCCCCCTAAAATTTATCAAGAAATGACGGCGCTGTGTCAGCAGTTTTTTAATCATAAGTGAATAGTAACTGTTCAGCACATTTCAGGGAACGCCCCTCTTTGGTCAATTTTGCGTTAAA
>CAZHSJ010000055.1:0-14691 GCA_964535225.1 Uncultured Candidatus Berkiella sp.
ATTCTTTAGCACAGAGTAATGAATAAACCATGTTTGTTGTTTTATATTCATTATTTTTTACAACCGTAACAGGATAGTCAGAAAGTTTTTCGCAATAATACCCACCAACAACAATTATATCCTTAATGCCCACTTTGTTTGCGGCTTCAATTTGCCATTGCAGCAATGGTTTTCCCAATAAAGGTGTTAAACATTTTGGAATGTCATTTGTGAGAGGCGCAAGCCTTGTTCCTTGCCCAGCTGCTAAAATAATTAATCTCATCTTGCAAACCTATTTGTAAAAATATTGTGATCTAGCTGTTTAGCATCTGTATTAAGACGTTCTGGGTGCCAATTAATTGCTGTAATAGGTAGGTTTGTGTGCTCTATGTATTCCACACAGCCGTCGCTTGATGTAGCTATAATATCAAATTCTCTCGCTAATTGATGTTCTAAAACACCATGATGATGAAAACTGTTTACTTTTAATTTTGATCCCTTTTTATAACGGTACATACTTTTTATAAAAGTAATCTCATGTGCCCCTACGTGATTCATATTTAACTTTCTTGTTAGTGTACCGCCAAAATAGGTATTTAAAATGTGCAACCCTCGACAAACACCCAGTATTGGCAAATGAGCGTCTATCGCTCTTTTTATTAATTGGTGTTCAAAAATGTCTCTCGCGGTAGGTTGAAATCCTTGCGCTTCATCACTTAAAGGTCCTACATTATCTCCACCTGTTAACAGTAACCCATCTGGCTTTAGTTCAAAAAAAGCGTCATAACTAGCAAGCCCCAGTGGAACAAGAATAGGAAAAATATTTAAGTGTTTACAAAATCCTATCCAATCAGCGCTAATAGCTTGCCTTGGCTCATCATAATCAACAGCATTGGCTGTTCGCATCGTTACTAGCAACTTCATTCAAGCACCTTTATGATTTGTAACTGGCAGTTTAACTCAATTCTTTTTGCATTTTTATAAAGATTAAACTGATTTATTCCACATCCAATTGCAGCAGGTAAATTAAATTCTGCTGAGCGTATTGCCATATGAGAAGCAACGCCTCCAAACGCTGTTATTAAGCCTGAAATGTTTTGACCAAATATCCAATCATAACCTGGATCGGCAGCCTCAATGCAAACAATCTTACCTGTTAAATTTACTAAATCAGCAGAGGAATCCAACCAAACCACCTCTCCTATCGCTTTATTTAACGTAATGAAATTAGGTCTCCAGGAACCCATTTTAAACTGCATAACATCCTTTGCGTCACAAATGACTTCTGGCAGAACTAACCCGCAAAGAAGTGAGTGTTTTTTCTGGTTAAATGAAGCTGTTTTTAATAAATGACGTATGGAAGCCCCAGAAAGAGAATCGGTTTCATACCTTAACAAATCATCTATATGCAAGAATGATAGTTGCTGATTGCTTAAATCAATTTTTTCACCCAGCAAAGATATATTGGATAAAATAAGATTAACCGCCTTCATAAACTCAAATTTAGCATATTCTCTAAGAGAAATGCTCTTTACTAAAAAATCTACTAGCTTAGGAAAGGTGACTTTGAGATTAATATCAGATAAAACAGCCTCAATCGTTTGAGCGTAAGGCAATAAAATATCAATTGGGTTATCACTTGAGCTAATCGGGTTGTTGACATTTGCTTGAAAATACTGTGCCGGATTTCTCGCATAATTATCAACAGTAATTTCGTATGAATTTGGTCTAAGGTGTCCATACTTTTCAACCAAATAATCCATGCTTTGATATTGAAGCTGAAATTTCTTAATGTCATCGGTATACATCGAAGCAACTGTGGGTATTGCGTTTAAAAATTGATTTTTAATCGCTTCACTAAAAACCCCTAGCTCAACAAAGTCTCGCATGTAGTTAATGCTTATAAATGCCATTCTAGCTAATTTAGCGAAGGGAATAATCCCATTGATAATAACTTCATCAATTAAGTTTCGTATGTTTTTGCAAATATTTTCAATAGATGAAGGTTCATTCATCACATAAATATTCTCTATAAGCTGAGTAAGCTTAAGATGTTGAGTAGCAATCATCTCTTCATAATTGTCAAATATATTGGTTGTTAATCGATGCAAGGAATCATAGAAGCTATTTATATCTTTTTCACCGATTTGTGCTTGCTGTAATCTTTTTTCATATTTATGCCAGTAAGGTGATAAACAAGTGACATAGATCTCAAATTCCACCTTATCGTGAAAATAAGGCTCTGATTTTAATTTAGCGATACAATAATTAGTCCAAGCTTCTGCAATAGCGCTATCCAGATCCTTTGGAAGTAAGGAATTAAGACTCTTTCTAACATCGACATAAGGCGCACCGCCCAGCGAATAGATCAATGGTTCTCGTAAAGGCTTGTACCCTAATTGTTCACGCGCGATAGCCCAAGCTTGATTACAAACTAAACGTTGGTACAACGATAACGCTAGAGGTTTAGGCGTAATTCCAATAATTTCAGCCGGATTCCAATCGGGCATTACACCAAGAACCGTACTTTTTCCAGCTAGATTTACTTTTGGCTCAAATTTATCCTTTGCGAAACTGCAAAGTTCGTTAAGCGTTGTATATACTTCTTCATCTTTAAAATCAGGAACCACTTTTAAAACTTGTGGTCGTAATTGTAATATGTAGATGTTTTCCTGATGATCAATGCAAAACTCTATATCAAGAGAGTCTAAAGGTGCTATCTCTAATAATTCACGAGCAGAATCACAAATTTTTGCAATATGGGTATCCATCAGTGTTATTTGTGCATTCCAAGCTACGTAATAGTTTTCAATTTTCTCCGTTGTACCAGAAGTAACTGTATCACTACGACCACTCGTGCTATCGATAGATATAACAAAATAAGGCGAACCTGTCCTAGGTTCTCTTGTTAACAATACGCCACTTGCTCTTATATTTTCAACTTGAGGTTGAACAAGAATTTCATCATTATCTAAACAAGTTCTATTATCCTTACTATAACTATTCATAACTTGATTAATTGATGATATTAAAGCATTCCTATCATTCGAAGGAACATCTAACAAAGATAAAAACGCTCCAGCGTGCGATACTGACAGGCTATCTTCTGATTTAGTATTGCTCCGAACCACCACTTTTGTATCGGGATAAGCAGACTGAATTTTTCCAATTATCAAATCAGCCTTAGATAACCAATCTACATAACTGAATCTGATTTGATCTAACACCTTTGATTTTTTTAACAAAGGCGCTATGTTTTCTAAAGTCTTTCCTTTACCTTGAAAAATAACTTGGGACAGCAAATATGGCGTTGATACTGAAGCTGCTTGCTTATTAAGAACTTTATTGGTTATCGGGAAATCAGCAACTTGATTTAAGTCATGGAATGAATTTATTTTATTTTGCTTAAAATACGAAAATGTACTACTTGTTAATGATTTAGGAACATATAACATTGCCAAATTATCTTTGGCGACTGTTTCAGAAGTATAAAATAATTCAATTGATGACAATGTTTCAAACCGCAAAGCGTCTGGCAAGATTACCATGTCAGAACGTATAATAACTATATCGTCCTCATTTGTAACATTACAAAGACTTAATGCTTGCACTTCATTTTTAGCATCTTGCGGGGTGTAATAAACAAACTTAAGGTATGGGAAATGTTTTATTACTTTCTCAATATGATAACTACCGATATAGGTAATATCATGAATATTATTTGAATGTAATGATGAAACTATCCAATCTATAACATGCTTGTTAGAGCTTTTTACCAAATCAAGCGCTTTAGGTTGACTAGATCTTGTATCTAATGACCGCGTATGCTGACCTGACTCTATAATGATTCCTTTTGCTGCCATATTTGTGTCTAGCCTATGAACGCTGTAAAGAGGGTGCCCTAATGGGTAGTGCTTTGTTAGTTAAATTCTGCTTAATTGAAAAGTAGCTTAATTCTTTAAAAAGAAACACATTTGCTGCTGCTGCTGCGCTTGCATCCGTTTGTGTTAACAACAGATGAAAATCTTCAGGATCTTTTGCGCCACTACAAGCAATTACAGGGATATTAGTTGATTTAGCTATCTTATCCATTAAATAAAGATCATAGCCATTTCCCATGCCATCTCTTTCTATTGATTGAATAAATAGTTCGCCAGCCCCTCTTTGCTGCGCCTCTTTTGCCCAAGCAATGGGATCAAGATGCGTTTCTCTTCTTCCCCCATGTGAAACAACTTTATATTCTGAACCAATCATTTTTACATCTATACTCACAATGATTGCCTGTTGGCCAAATTCAACGGCTGCCTGTGTAATAAGCTCCGGTGTTTCTATTGCTTGAGTATTAATGGTAATCTTATCTGCACCAAGATTAAGTCTTTGCTCTATATCTTTAAGAGATTTAATTCCACCACCAAAAGTGAGTGGCATAAAACATTTATTAGCTATTGTCTTAAGGATTTCAATCGTTTCACTAGATAGACTATCGCTGATATCAATGTAAATTAATTCATCCAGATTCCACTCATTGTATCTCTCAAGCTGAATGTAGGGGTTGCCAATTAGCTGATGAACGTCAAAATTCTGACTTCTCACTAATGCGCCATTTTTTAATAATAATACAGGAATTATTCTTTTAGTTATCATATATTTATAAAGTTTTTAATGAGTAATAAACCTTGATGCTGACTTTTTTCAGGATGGAATTGAACTCCAAATAGATTATCTCTCTCAACACTTGCAACTATTTGATACCCATGATAATCCACCGTAGAGGTTATATACGCTTCATTACACCCTGAAATCGCATAAGAATGCGTAAAATAAAATGAAGCATCTGGTTCTAAATTTTTAAACAACAGTGAACGCTCAAGATACGAAACAATACTCCATCCAACATGGGGTAATTTTGCGCTGCCATTATTGGGTTTTATTTTTTCAACCTTACTTGGTATAAGCTTTAGTCCTTCATGTTTACCAAATTCTTCACTTTCAAAAGAAAAAAGTTGCATTCCCAAACATATACCTAAAATAGGGAGCCCTTGTTCATAAGCTTGTTTGATCGCTTCAAGTAAATCGTGCTTTATAAGATGAGACATCCCAGATTGAAAACTGCCGACCCCAGGTAAAATAAGATGAGAGCATTTTGTGATTTGCTGCTTTTCATAAACCACCACAGGATCATACCCAAGATGATTAATCGCATGTGTTACCGAACCTAAATTACTTGTGGCACAACCAATTAGTCCTATTTTCTTCATGACTGTTCCTTGATGCAAATAAGGTGTCTTGCATCGCAAAAATGTGCCTTATCAATCGCTTCTTGAAGTGGATCTAATAGCTGATTTAGTTTTTCATGCATCATGTTCGCCAAGTAGGGCGGGTATTTCTTTTCAGCTTGCAAACTAATGACGCGCTTAAGATCGGCGCTATCTTGTCCAAATAACCATTGGTTAATTACCTTAAAACCCGCTAATTTTAGCGCGTACTTTATTGAATCTTCAGTATAAATTTGAGTATGCAAGGCATTGTCTAAATTTCTACCTGCTTGATATTCAAACGCTGTTTCTAACAATGTTGCAAAACTAAAAACAGGAACTGAAAAAATAAAGATGGTCCCGATTTTACATTGTGCTAACGTTTGAAAGAATTCAAAGGCATCTTGGATGTGTTCTAATACAAAAAATGCCACGTAAATATCTGCCTTGTACTTTTCAAAAACATCTTGCAACGAGGTTTGATGAGGATACACACGGTTCGTTCCAAGATAGCTATTGGAAATGCCACATAAGTCACTATTTTTTTCTACGCCTTTAAAATTATCAATTTGATATTCTTTTAATGCGTTAAGAAAATATCCTGCGCCAGCTCCCATTTCTAGCCAGCTTTTCTTTTGAAGGGTACTTAAAGAAAATCCCGCATCGATTAATGAATTGATAATCCAATCACATTTAGGTTTATAAACCCGATTTTGACGGAATCGATATTGCTGCTCATCAAGCTTGGGATAGACATCGAGGAATCCTATCCCGTTTGGCGTATCCGTAGGGTATTCCAATGTCGGCACGTTTTGTGATTGAACGTGATGACAGTTTTCGCAGAGTAAATAAACCAACTCTCGATGTGCAAAATTACTCGAATAATTTAATTCGCTTTGACATAACAAACAATGTGTTCTAATAGGACGTGTTTTAAGAGACTGAGCAGCACCTAACTGACTAGCCAAAATATTACTGTCAACTTTAGTAAGTACGGTCGTTTCTAAAGATACATCTGCACTAGACTTGGAGTAATTTGTTCTCATGTTTATCATTCAATATTTCGGTTATTTTAAAATGCGGTGATCCTACACTTTTGGTTAAAGCCAGGGCTTTTTGATAATCTACCAAGGTGTCTATTGTGAAAGTTTCTTCTGTAGATTGCCAAGAAAGTGGTGGCGCAACTCTTCTAATAAGATAATCATTTTCATTATTATAAAAATACAACGTTAAATGCTCTTTTTCTTCCTTAGTAATAGATTTTGTATGATAGATCTTTTCTAACTGAGCTGTTTCAAATAACTCAAAGTCTATTCCTATGGGAAACAATCTTTTGGTGGTAGCCAAAGTAAAGGGTGCTAATCTGCTTGCTTGTTCAAGAAAATAATCTAACGTAATGCCATCGACAAAAGGACAATCTGCGGTCACGCGAACAATATAATCAAGACGATATTGTTTTGCACAATGAAGATATCGATGGATTAAGTCATTAGTATCGCCGCGAAAGTAATCTACCTTCATCTCTTGTGCCAGTTCACATAACACATCATCTTCAGCTTGCTGCGTAGTTGCTAAAACTATTTTTACCGTATGTGTACTGGCTATTAACCGAGTCAATAGGAGTTTAAGCATCGGCATTCCACAAAGTGGTAACATTGCTTTTCCAGGAAGCCTGGTTGATCCCATGCGAGCAGATACGATAACGCCAATATTAGAAAGCTTCATCAAGTACCTTTTCTTCTAAAATATTTGCAATTTTAAGCTCTCTCTCAGACGAAATAAAAAAGCATTCTGCCGTGGAAACTTCAAAATAAGCAATGGAGGGGCCAGTTAGAGTCCCTTTACTTAAATTAGCATTTTTTGTGGCCAAGCATGTTTTTGAATCTTTATAAATTATATCGAAATCTGAGTACAACTCCTTGCGTTCATTCAGTGGCATTAAACCAAACTGATTTCGCTTAAACAAATCACTTTCAATGATTTGCACACCACATGCACTATCTGCTTCTGAATAAGCCAGATGATATACCGCTTCTTCTAGCGTACCAGAAGAGACAAAGGGACTTTGAATATAGCGCAGAATAGTTATGCCCTCTAGCTTAGGATCATATAGCTTAGCTATTTTCTCTAAGGTAGGGACAATGCTGGCTGTTCTTAAGGTCGTAGAATGATCTCTTTGGAAAAATTTCAATCTTTTATCATCGAATTCATTTATAATTTCTAAAGGATCTGTTGTATCGCTAGTGACTACCACATAATCAATATGAGAGGCTCCTAAACATACTTCTACGTCTCTTGCTAATAAACTTTTGCCGTTGATTTCTTCTTTCCATAAGTTATGCCTAAAATCATAATGCTCACGAATTGGAATAACCGCTATCACGGGTTTCAATTGATTTAACTTTTCTAAGGCAGTATCTTTTTTAATTTGTTGTCTTGCATTAAAGATACGTTTGGTGTTGGTCGTTAGATTAGTCCCATGTCTTCGGTAATAAAATAAAGGCAAATTTACGTTTGCGCACTTATTGGTTGATGAAATTTTTGTCCATAAGTCAAACCCATCTTGCATGCCTAAATCTTCACGATAACCATTTACATTTTGAATGGTTTCTACCCGAACCATCGTACAGGCACCATTTGGCGGCATATCCACCAAGTGATTCGCTTCATAGATTTTTTTACGTTGTTCATGGGCATAGATATCACCATTTTCATCAAACAGGTAATAATCTGGAAAAACCAGCGCCACTTCAGGATGTATATCAAGGTAATGAGAGAGGATTAATAAAATATTCTCTTCAAATATATCATCACCATCTAGGCGAATAATATATTTTCCCTTTGCATTGTTTACTGCCAAATTGCACACACCAGGCAGCCCAATCCCGTTAGTGTTAAACAACTTAATTTGGGGATGACTTGCATAATGCTGCATAACATCTTGGGTGTTATCACTGGAATTATCATTAATAAGCAACAATTCCCAATCATTCATTGTTTGCTTTAACACACTCTCAATTGATTCAGAAAGATAGCGGCCATAGTTATGAGAGGGAATATAAACCGTAATCTTAGGGTTTTGCATAACTATCCTTATAAACTTGCTAAAACATCGTCTCTGAATTGGCAGATCTGCTTTAGCTCATTGCTGTCCATACTACAAACGTGATCAGGACCAAATAACGTTTTATCCAGCGTGTAATGTTTTTCAATGATGTTAGCACCGCGAGCAATTGCCATCAGCGTTGCCGATGTTCCTATGGTATGGTCACTGAATCCACTATATTTAGTAAAATCCACGTTTTTAAAATTAAGTTCGTTTAATTGTGTCGGATAATTAGAAATGCAATATAAATAATCAACACGTGTTGCCGCAATTTCTGGAAACCTATCGTCTTTCCAATGCCCCAAAGATGCAATCAAGGGTTTTTTGGTTTTAATTAAGCCCTCGATTAACGGTTTGTCAAAAATACTTCTAGAAGCAATCTTATAACGTTTTACATTGACTTCTTCTAACCATTGGATGCGCTCTTCATCAAATACCGATGCCATAAATTCAATGCCAACTCGATGGCATTCTGCCACGAGTTCTTTTAAATTATCCCTGGATAATTCGGTTGATAAATTATATTCATACCAAGGATTGTTTTCTTTTGGGAAGAGTCTTTTCGCATCATATAGTTGAAACTTTGCAACATCCGCGCCTGCTTTTTTCGCTTCTTGAATCAACTCTTTAGCTAAGGCCATATCACCATTATGATTTTGGCCAATTTCAGCAATAATTTCTATTGTATTCATTTTCAAACCACATATTTAACATAATATAACAAAATAAGGTATGGCCATTTAATTTTTGAGATTGCAACATTAAATCTGCCTGCTTTGGTGCATTTTTATTAATTAAGCTACGCTTAAATAATTCTGACTCTTGCGAAAAGGTATGTCGGTAAAGATCATGCCATTCGTTCTTGAGCCAGTGATCTATCGGAACATTAAATCCATGTTTTGGCCTGCTCGTTACCTCTTGTGGCAGCAACGATTTAAATCCCTGCCTTAAAGGAGCTTTTAAGGTGCTATTATTAACCAAGGCGCCAAAAGGCAAGCTACGTGCCCAATCGGTTACTTTCTTGCTGACAAAAGGGACACGCGACTCAATGGAAAACGCCATACACATTCTATCCACTTTTGTTAGCATTTCATTAGGAAAGTAAAACTGTCTGTCATTTTCCAAAAACGCTAAAGGAAAATTTTCATTATTCAAAGTATTTAAGGCATCAAAATGTCTGATTGAAGATAACGGCGTTCTCTCATGGTACCAATCTACACTAAAAAGTGATCTTTTTTCCGCTTCACTGGCATAATAATGCCAAGCAAATGCTTGTGCGGCACGTGTATATTTCATCATGCTGTTTATGCGCGACTCAGGTGAAAGCCCAAGCGATTGAAATGTCGTATCAACGGCGCATTCATTTGTGCTGGTTGTTGCATGGGACAAGTAATTATACCAAGAATACCCCCCAAAAAATTCATCTGCCCCATCACCGCTGAGTAATACTTTTACACCGAGCGCTTTTGCAGCTTGCGCAATTTTAAGAATGCCCAAACCCGATGAAACAGCAAAAGGTTGATCGCCATAGTGACAAAATTGTGGTAGAAGATCTTTAAAATCTTGCGCCGTCACATGAATGGCATGATGTTCTGTCCCAAGCAATTTGGCTAAGAATAAGGCTTCTTCTGATTCATCACTTTTACCATGATAAGGATCATCTACATTTTCAAAGCCAATGCTAAAAGTATTTATATTGCCTAACTGTTTAGCACTTAATGTCGTGACAATCGAGCTATCTAATCCACCGCTTAAAAAGCAACCTAAGGGTACTTCTGCCATTAACCGAGACTTCACCGCCTCACTGACCAATTCTTGGGTAACATGCGCTATCTCCTGCTTGGTAAAATCGGCAGGTAATAGGTCTGTCGTTTGCGCTACATAGGGCTTTAATTGTGCTTCTTCTTGCGTGACGATAAGCAAATGACCTGGTGGCAGGGCTTTAACCTCATTAAAAATGGTATTTGGCTCTGGGATCCACAAAAATGAAGGAAAGTCCCAAATGGCTTGCTCGTTTAACGACAACGAGAGCGCTTTGCAGGCCTGTAACGCTTTTATTTCAGAAGAAAATACTATTTCATGAGGACTTTTCTTTACATAGTACAGTGGCTTTTCGCCAATATAATCACGAGCCAAGATAAGTTTTTTTTCAGATTCAATCCACAAGGCTATCGCAAACATGCCATCGAGCTCTTTAAACGCCTCAAGCCCCTTTTCTTCATACAGATGACATATCACTTCGCCATCTGAATGGGTGCTAAAGTGATGACCCTTTTTAATTAATTCTCTTTTGAGAGCATTCGAGTTATAGATTTCGCCGTTATAGAGCAACGCGATATCTTTATTCTCATTGTAAAGCGGCTGGTTACCATCATCTAACCCATTGATGGCTAATCTTGTCATGCCGGCAAAAAAAGGGGGGCTAAAAAAATGGCCAATATCGTCCGGTCCTCGGTGCACAATCGATTTAAGCATCGAAGGCAAAAGATCCTTTGATAAAGCGGTACTGAAAAATCCTGTTATGCCACACACAAGCTAAGTAGACAACTATGTAAATTAATAACTTTGCATTTTAACCCATCTTGTAAAAAATTTCTTCATTTTAAATATTTTGTGTTTATTCTAACTATCTTCTGGGATACCTTCAGGAACTCTCATTTCACCAGTGTTATTCATGATTTTTTGCTTTTCTATTCAAATTAGCTAGTCATCTTCCAATATTGTAGTATATAGTTTAACCCGCCCCTTTTGCTTGCCTAAAAAAGTGTTTTCTGTATGATAAACAACCAAGAAAAGGTTCTTAGAAAAACCATCGCCAAAAGCCTACACCCACATCATTGAAAAACATGAATGAATTGTTGAATTCTTATCAAAGAGGCCAAGATAAGCTGAGGAAAAAGTGAGTATAAGCCGTAGTATTGCTGTTGTTGGATTAGGATATGTCGGACTTCCTGTTGCGCTTGCGTTTGGCAAAAAAACAAGCGTCATCGGATATGACATTAGCATTGAGAGAATTAATAAACTTAATCAGGGAATCGATTATTCCAATGAAATTTCTAGTGCTGAGCTAAGGCAAGCTACAATAAAATACACGCATCAGGCCCAAGATTTGCAACATGCTGATCTTTACATCGTCGCTGTTCCCACGCCAATTGATTCAGCCAATAAACCTGATCTTAAGAAACTTAAAGAAGCAACCTCCACTGTTGCAAAGTACTTAAAAAAAAATGATATCGTTGTTTTTGAATCTACCGTTTACCCCGGAACAACAGAAGAAGAGTGTGTCCCCATTTTAGAATCAGTATCAGGTTTACGCTTCGGTAAAGATTTTGAAGTGGCCTATTCCCCGGAAAGAATTAGTCCGGGCGATAAAGAGCATACTTTTGAAAAAGTAATAAAAGTTGTTTCTGCAAGCAGTCAGGATGCACTCAAGACCGTCTCGGATCTTTATAGTCAAGTCGTACAGGCCGGCATTTATCAAGCAAGCACCATCAAAGTCGCCGAAGCTGCCAAAATTATCGAAAACACACAACGTGACTTAAATGTTGCTTTAATGAATGAGTTGTCGATTATTTTCAATAAAATGAATATAGATACCACTGAAGTTTTAGCCGCTGCAAAAACCAAATGGAATTTTCATGGCTTTACTCCTGGCTTAGTCGGTGGTCATTGTATCGGTGTTGACCCTTACTATCTAACCTACAAAGCCCAAATGTTAGGCTATCAACCGCAGGTTATTTTAGCAGGAAGAAGCATCAACGATTCCATGGGAAAGTATGTTGCTACTCAAACCATTAAAAAAATAATCCATTCAAAAGCCTATTGTGCCAATTCAAAAATAGCCGTCTTAGGTATTACATTTAAAGAAAATTGCTGTGACATTAGAAATTCCAAGGTATTTGACATTATTAGCGAAATAAATACTTATGGGATCCCCGTATTGGCACATGATCCCATTGCATGTCCAAGTGATACCCAAAAGGAATATGGTGTTGAATTAACGCCCTGGGAAAAAATTAAAGATGTTCAAGCCTTAATTGTTGCCGTCTCTCACCGATTTTATAAAGAAATGAACATACAGGAATTTGTTTCAAAGCTAAAACCAGGCGGCATTATTATCGATGTAAAAAGCATTTTTGATCATACTCAATTAAATGAAATGGGCATCGATTTTTGGAGACTATGATGAAAGTGCTTGTTACTGGTGTTGCGGGTTTTATTGGCAGTGCATTTGCACACCTTCTTTTAAAGCAGGGTTATCAGGTTATTGGTATCGATAATCTAAATGATTATTATGACGTCTCTTTAAAGAAATCAAGACTGAATTTACTGCAAGAATCTTCTCAATTTACTTTCCATTTTATGGACCTATTAGAAGAAATGAGCCTTGCAACCTTATTTGAGAAGGAAAAGTTTGATTATGTCGTTAACCTAGCCGCACAAGCAGGGGTACGGCATTCTTTTGAACAACCTCGAAGTTATATTAACTCTAATATCATCGGTTTTTTTAATATTTTAGAGTGCTGCCGACATTTTCCTGTTAAACATTTGGTATATGCCTCTTCCAGCTCTGTGTATGGTGGCACTAAAGAAAAACCTTCTTCGGAATCTTTGAAGATTGATAAACCGCTCTCCTTATATGCTGCCTCTAAAAAAAGCAATGAGTTGATGGCCTATAGTTATGCCAATTTATTTGATCTACCTTCTACAGGATTGCGATTTTTTTCTGTATATGGCCCCTGGGGACGCCCCGATATGGCGCTGTTTAAATTTGTGAAGAATATTTTAGAAGATAAACCCATTGTGCTCTTTAATCATGGCAATATGACTCGTGATTTCACTTATATCGATGATATTATTAACGGCATCTTTAAAGTGATGCAAAAACCGCCTTTGATTACATCCAGTGACGAAAATGTCCGGGCTAAAATATATAACATCGGAAGAGGAAAGCCAGTTAAATTGCTTGAATTTGTTCTTGCCATTGAAAATGAAACAGGCAAAAAAGCGATCGTTGAGGAATGGCCTATGCAACCAGGAGATGTTGAAACGAGTCATTCCGATATCACTACTTTAAAAGAAGAGATTGGTTATACGCCCATTGTTGAAGTTCAAGAAGGAATTAAACAGTTTGTAGCTTGGTATAAACAATATTATGAGATAGCGAAATAATAAGTTTATTATCTATCTCATTGATATTAGCTTTCAATCCCACTTAACTTCAAAAAATGCTATTCTAGGCGAAATTTCTAGGTGCAAAAAACAAGTGTTTTAACCTTTCTCCAAAGGAGTTAGCCAGCTCGTGTTTTTATTATTAAAAAAAATAGCCCTCATTTCTAATGCTTCAGAAAAAAGAAAGATGTTGCTTCTTTTAAGCGGGATATTTTTAATGGCCGTTATTGAAGTGGTGGCCGTTGCTTCTATTATGCCCTTCATGGTCCTGGTTACCGATCCCGCTATTATTCACTCCAATATGTTTATACATTCTATTTATCATTTTTTTGATTTTCAAAGCAGCCAATCGTTTTTATTATCCGTTGGAAGTTGTGTATTTTTTACTATCGTATTGGGTAACTGCTTTTCAGCATTCATCTCATGGAAAACCATTCGCTTCTCATTTTATCAAGGACAAGTTTTATCTCTTAGATTATTTAGACACTATTTAAACAAATCTTATGAATTTTTTATTGCGCATAATTCCTCTGAACTTACGAAAAATATTCTACACGAAGTGAACCGTTTCGTTACTGGTTTATTGTTGCCTTTGATGCAAATGTTTGTAAAAGGTATTGTCTCTTTATTTATTGTTGCTTTACTTTTCTACATGGATCCCTTCCTTGCTACCAGTGTGTCAGTAATTTTAGGTGGTATTTACAGCATCATTTATCTATTAATGAAAAAACGATTGGGAAATTGGGGAGTACAATCCTCACGTTATCATGCGTTGCGATTCAAATTAATTTCCGAGGGATTTGATGGTATAAAAGAAATTAAAATTAGAAACAAAGAAGAGTATATCCTTAATAAGTTTGATGAGCTTTCTCAAAAACTTGCCGTTATTGAATCCAAGCAACAAAATGCACCTCAAACTGCACGTTATTTGCTAGAAGCGGCTGCGTTTGGGGGGATGATGCTGATTATTCTATATTTAACAGGCTTTAAAAAAGATGTTACTCAAACGATCCCACTATTAGCACTGTATGCTTTTTCTGGCTACAGACTCATGCCAGCACTTCAACAAATATTTTCTGGTCTATCTTTGGCTAAATACAACCATGCCGCTTTAGACATTATTGTCAATGAGCTTGGTTTTAAAACCTATCAGCAAGAACTAACGGATAAAACAAGAAA
>CAZHSJ010000056.1:0-14530 GCA_964535225.1 Uncultured Candidatus Berkiella sp.
CTTTTGCTTGATATCTTTTTGTACTTTATGGCGCTTAACCTTCCAATCGATGGTAAGGTGAGCCCCACACTCTGGCCACTCTACAGCCAGAAGGCTGGTAATCTGTTGTTTTAACTGTGATATTTGGCGTGAAATGGGATAAGGAAACACCAAACGAATATCAATAGCACGATCGTGAACTGCTATTTCATGGATAACTTTGGCACTAACTAAGTCTTTCCCAAGGTAGGGATCAACAATCCTTGCCAGCAAAGCGGTGATTTGTGAGGGAATGGGGGTTGGTATTTGTGCGCTCATCAGGGACCCATACTATTTTCTTGGCCGTATTTTAACACAAAACCCTTGCAAAAATGGAACTTACCCCCGTAAAAAGTTATACTCGTTTGCCTAAAATGAGAGGATAACGATGACACAACAACGCCATATTCTTGTTACCAGTGCCTTGTATTATGCCAATGGCCATTTGCATCTTGGCCACATCGTTGAGGCTATTCAAAGTGATATTTGGGTCCGCTTGCAAAAGTTGCAAGGCCATCAATGTATCCATGTCAGCGGCTCCGACGCCCATGGTACCCCTATTATGCTGCAAGCTGAAAAACGCGGCATTAAAGCCGAAGATCTTGTCAGTCAATTTCGACAAGAACACATGCGAGACTTTAGTGACTTCTCAGTAAACTTTGATAATTTCCATACAACGCATTCTCCAGAAAATAAAGCGTTAACCGAGTTAATCTATTCTCGTTTGCATACGCGTGGGCATATTGCGGTTAAAACCATTAAACAAGCCTATGATCCTGTTAAAAATATGTTTTTACCCGATAGGTATGTCAAAGGGGAATGTCCTAAATGTGGCGCTAAAGATCAATACGGCGATAGCTGCGAAGCCTGCGGCGCAACTTACTCTCCAATAGAACTTAAAAACCCTATTTCCGTTGTTTCTGGGGTTGCCCCCATTGAAAAAGAGTCCGAGCATTATTTTTTCAAGCTTGAAGACTATGCTGACTTTTTAAAAGAATGGACAAAAGCAGGTCATTTACAAGAACAAATGACCAATAAATTAACCGAATGGTTTGAAGCAGGTTTACGCCAGTGGGATATCTCCCGTGATGGCCCCTACTTTGGCTTTCCTATTCCTAATACAGAAAATAAATTTTTCTATGTGTGGATGGATGCTCCCATTGGCTATATCGCAAGTTTTAAAAACTATTGCGATACCCACAATGACGCGCGCTTTGACGATTTCTGGAAAAAAGATTCCCCGTATGAGCTTTATCATTTTATTGGTAAAGATATAGTGTACTTTCATGCCCTGTTTTGGCCTGCGATGCTTCATGGCGCTGATTTTCGCACGCCAACGAAAATTTTTGCCCATGGCTTTTTAACCATTAATGGTCAAAAAATGTCAAAATCACGCGGCACTTTTATAACAGCGCGAAATTTCTTAAATCATGTGGGCCCTGAATATTTGCGCTATTATTTTGCGGCAAAATTAAATGATGGCGTGGATGATCTTGATCTTAACCTAGAGGATTTTGTTACCCGCGTAAATGCCGATTTAATTGGTAAATATGTGAATATCGCAAGCCGCTGTGCAGGCTTTTTAACTAAAAACTACGATGGCATGCTTAGCGCAAGTTTATATAACCCTGAGCTTACGAAGCGATTTGTTGAAGCTGGCAATCACCTTCTACAAGGCTTTCAATCAAGACAATATCATCGCGCCATCCGGGATATTATGTCGTTGGCAGATTTAGCGAATCAGTTTGTGGATGAAAACAAACCTTGGGAATTAGTCAAAAATCCAGACAATAAAGAAAAAGTACAAGCGGTTTGTACCCAAGCATTGGAATTGTTCCGTTTATTAACCATTTACCTTAAGCCCGTGTTACCTGAAATTGCACAAAAAGTAGAAGCCTTTTTAAATACTAAACCCTTTACGTGGGATGATATTCATACACCACTTCTTGGCAGTAAAATTAACCCCTATCAACCCTTAATGCAACGCATTGATCCTAAACAGGTTCAAGCGATGTTAGAAGAAGGAAAAGCAATGACAGAAATCACCACGACAACAACAGAAAAACCGGCCAACAGTTTAGGTATTGCCCCAACCATTACTTACGATGATTTTGCCAAAATAGACTTACGCATTGCTAAAATTGTGGATGCACAGCATGTTGAGGGCGCTGATAAGCTATTAAAGCTTACCTTAAGCCTAGGCGAGGAAAACCGCCAAGTGTTCGCGGGTATTAAATCTGCCTATGCCCCTGAAACCTTAGTGGGGAAATATACGGTCATGGTGGCCAATTTAGCACCAAGACAAATGAAATTTGGCCTTTCTGAAGGTATGGTGTTAGCCGCAGGCCCTGGTGGCAAAGATCTGTGGTTGCTTGAGCCTCATCAAGGTGCGCTTGAGGGCATGCGAGTAAAATAATGCCGTATCAGGTTGTTCAAATCCAAGAAGACAACTGTATTGGCTGCACCAAATGTGTGGCCGCTTGCCCGGTGGATGCGATAGTAGGCGCAAGCCAAACCAACCATGCGGTTTTGACAGAATATTGCATTGGT
Source organism: Uncultured Candidatus Berkiella sp. (assembly GCA_964535225.1). Lineage (GTDB taxonomy): Bacteria > Pseudomonadota > Gammaproteobacteria > Berkiellales > Berkiellaceae > Berkiella. The sequence continues at coordinate 2,569 of CAZHSJ010000056.1, forward strand.
TGTGCGTTGTGCTTGCCACCCTGCCCTGTGCAATGTATCGATATCATTTCAATACCAACACCCATCGACAGCAAAGCACGCGCCCAACTTGCTAAAGACCGCATCAAAAAAAGAAACGAGCGCCTTAAAAAAAATCAAGCACTAAAAGCACAACAAGATCACGCGCGCGCCCTACAAGCACAAGATGAAATTGCGCAAGCCATTGCCAGAAGCCAAAGCAAGAAGAAATTCATTTGGGGCCATGAACACCAAGAGCAAGCTTGAATGACTAAAACAAAAATAAGCGCCATTTTTAAAAAATTTCAACAGCACAATCCTGAACCTACAACAGAGCTGGTTTATAAAAGTGAATTTGAGTTATTAATAGCGGTCATTTTATCGGCACAGGCAACCGATGTGAGCGTAAATAAGGCAACCCAAACCCTCTTTAAAGTTGCCAATACGCCTACAAAAATGTTCAAGCTAGGTGAAGAAGGTTTAAAAACTTATATTAAATCCATTGGCCTTTATCATACTAAAGCGAAAAACATTATTAACACCTGCCAAATATTAATAGAAAAGCACAAAAGTAAAGTTCCACACCAGCGAGAAGCGTTAGAAGCATTACCCGGAGTGGGGCGCAAAACCGCCAATGTGATTTTAAATACCGCTTTTGGTGAATCTACCATTGCGGTAGATACGCATATTTTTAGAGTGGCTAACCGACTAGGCTTAGCCAAAGGCACAACCCCATTAGCGGTAGAAAAACAACTGATTAAGGTTATTCCTGCTGCCTTTCAAAAAGACGCCCATCATTGGCTTATTTTACATGGCCGTTATGTTTGCACCGCGCGTAGCCCAAAATGTAGCACGTGTATTATTCAAACCTTGTGCGAATACCCAACTAAAAATTTATCCTAGGAAAATTTATGATAGATAACGACACTGATCCCTCAGCCATGCGAAAAGTCTATTATGATGCCTGGCAAAAAGAGCTGCTAGGACAGGTGCTTTCCCCTATGGAAGCCATTATTGTTGATATTATTAAGCGCCACCCTGAATATCACCCCATTTTTAGCGCTGAACATTTTGAAGAAATACAGGCCGAAAAATTTGCCCTAGATCATAATCCCTTTTTTCATTTAGCCTTGCACGTTACCATTGCGGAACAAGTGGGTAGCGATAGACCTGCTGGGATCCGACAGCTTTTTAATCAAATACTAAAAAAATACCAGGACAAAACGCTTGCAGAACATAAGATGATGGAATGCTTATCGCGTATTTTAATCGACAGTTTTATGCAAGACAGTGAGACAACCCAAGCGCAGTATTTAGAAGCATTGCGCAGATTGGTTTGATTTTAAGTATGTTTGGTGGGCACAAGTGCCCACCAAAGATTTAGGTATCTTTCCCGTTTTCATTATCGTCCTTGTGCTCATCCTCACCATTAGGCAACACATGAATGTTCATGATTTTCCATGAATCTTTTTGATATTTCAGCTCATATTCCACGGTGGTTTTGGTGCCGTCTTGGGAAATTAAGGTTGCTTTGACGTACCCATCATCATTTTCAAAATTTCTTTGTGGGAATGAAGCGCTCACATTATTTTTAAGTGATGGGACCGCTTCTACAAAAGCTTCGAATTCTTTAAGCGAAGTCGCCTCTTGGAACTCTTTGGAGTTATAAGAATACGCTTTAGCGATATCATGCGCACGAATGGCTTCTAGCTGCCCTTCAACAGAGGCGACTAAACCAGCTGTTGCCTTAAACGCTATTAATATAATAAGGCCTATCAATAAAGCAAAGACAGCGAAGATGGAACCTAATATAATAAGGATACGCTTCGTAGAGGACCCTTTTCCCCCTTCAAACACAAGCTCTCTGCCTTGTGCGTCGGTAAAGGCACAGCTTGCTATCATCACTAAATCAACTAAGGCCCAAATACCTAAACCGCCTAAGGTGATGATCATCAAGATACCGGTACCAATTTTACCTACATAAAAGCGGTGTATACCTAAACCGCCTAAAAAGATACATAATAACAGTGCTGTTACGGCCGATTTAGGAGAACGTTGGCTGCTCATCGTTTCAGCACCTGGTTTTGCACCACATTTACTGCAAAATTGTGAGCCCGCCTCAAGTGCAGCACCACATTGTGAACAAAATTTTGAATCAGCCATACCATCCTCACTAAATTACTTCGTTATTACTATAAAACTTAACACAGCGCTGTGTATTTTTGTTAAAAATCTAAAGCGCTGGATGTAATGTAAGTTCTTATCGATAAAGTTTAATCACCACACGGCGGTTTTTTGCTCTGCCCTCTTGTGTTTTATTGCTGGCAACAGGCACCTTATCGGCTAAATCTTTCATGGTAAATCTGTTTGGATCTATACCATGAAACTGCACCATAAAATCTTTCACTGCCCACATGCGCTGATTAGCAAGGTAGTTATTCGCTTGGAAGGTACCCTTGCTATCGGAATGCCCTTCAATCGTCACCTTACGAATTTTCCCATCGGCGCGAATAAAGGTGGCCAATTCTTTTAACTTGCTTTCTTCTTGCGGGCTCAAAATGGCGCTACCGCTTTCAAAATGCAACACGGTTTCTTTTAACTCAGCAAAGGTATGGGGCACCATTTGAGCAATGCAATTCAAATACTCTTTATAGGCCTTTTGAAACCCCATTGGCATAAGCACAATTTTGTCTTTATGATGCGTTTGCCCCTTAAACGCGGTATTTGCAGGCGTAACAATAAAGGCGGGTGATTGTCCCATTTCTAAACTTTCTAATAGTTGATAAACCGGCAAATCATCTACCACCATGGGTTGTGTGCCAGTTCTAACGGGGATCTGCCCTATTTTCTTTGCGCTATTATCGTATTTCCAATGCTGGGGATAGCTGATTATTTTAGCTTTACCAGGCTTTAATCTATCTAAGATGGACTCTACCACTAAATGTTGGTGTTGATTTGAACTCTGGCTAAAAGTGGCCTTACCAAAACCAGGAATGGTATGCGTTAAGGTACATTCCAATTTAGACGTGGTTGTTTTCCATTGGGAATTATCAATAGGTGCCTTATATTCATGAGCCATAGCACTAAAAGCTAGGCTTAGGCCAAGCGTTAAAGCTACAATAGGGCACCTGGGAAAGCGCATTTCCTTGTATTCCTTGTGAAAGGTAACCTTTACTACATCGACAATAGGCCAAAGATCTTAAGATGATGCAGCAAATAGAGATAATTTATCCAGATGACTGGCATTGCCACCTCAGGGATGGTGCTGCCCTTGCGACAACGGTGCCTTTTGCTGCTAAACAGTTTAAGCGGGTAATTGTCATGCCAAATTTACAGCCTCCGGTGCGAACAGCAAACGAGGCGCTTGCTTATTATGAGCGGATTAAACAATATGTCCCTAATGGGGGTGATTTTGAGCCTTTGATGACGCTCTATCTGACGGATGCGACAACGCCTGATGATATTATTCATGCCAAACAAAGCGGTGTGGTCTTTGCTTGCAAACTTTATCCTGCGGGCGTTACCACCAATTCATCCTCAGGCGTTACCTCTTTTAAATCGCTGTATCCGGTTTTTGAAGCAATGCAAAATCAGCAATTACCACTGCTGATTCATGGTGAAGTAAATGATAAAGAGATTGATGTTTTTGATAGAGAAGCTGTTTTTATAGAACGTTATTGTCATGATTTAGTGACAACTTTTCCAGCACTTAACATAGTGTTAGAGCATATAACCACAAGTAACGCTGTTGATTTTGTCAAAGCAAGCCCACACAATGTGGCTGCCACCATCACCCCACAACATTTGCTGTTAAACAGAAATGCTTTGTTTAAGGGTGGCATTCAACCCCACCATTATTGTTTACCCATTTTAAAGCGCCAGACACATCAAGCGGCTCTCATCAAAGCGGCAACCAGTGCTAACCCTAAATTCTTTATTGGCACAGACAGTGCGCCTCATCCTAAATCTAAAAAAGAAAGTGCTTGTGGTTGTGCGGGGATCTTTAGCCACCATGCCGCGATTGAGTTATACATAATGGCCTTTGAACAAGCGAATGCGCTTGATAAACTAGAGGGCTTTACCAGTATTTTTGGCCCGCAATTTTACCGTTTGCCTGTTAACAACACTAAAATGCGCATTGTAAAAGAAAACTGGGTTATCCCTAAAGACATTAACTATGCTAACGAAGCATTAGTTCCTTTTTATGCCGATGAACCCCTGAGCTGGAAGGTAGTATGACAAGCATCGCGACACGTTTTCGTGGATTTTTACCTATTGTAATAGATGTTGAATCAGGTGGCGTTAATCCGCAAACCGATGCTTTGCTAGAAATGGCAGCCATCTCCCTTAAAATGGATGAAACCGGGTTAATTAGTCCAGATCAAACCTACCATTATCATGTTGCCCCTTTTGAGGGCGCAAAATTAAATCCAGAAGCATTGGCCTTTAATAAAATAGATCCAGGCCACCCTTTTCGTTTTGCCCAATCAGAAAACGAGGTGCTGACGGAATTTTTTGCTGCTATTTTTAAAGAATGCCAAGAAAAAAAATGCACCCGCGCGGTTGTGGTGGGTCATAATGCGTGGTTTGATCAGCATTTTTTAAATGCGGCCATTATGCGATGCCAAATTAAAAAAAATCCCTTTCATCGCTTTACCAGCCTTGATACGGCAACGTTAAGTGCACTCATGTTTGGCCAAACTGTTTTGGCGAAAGCCTTGGAAGCCGCCAACATTCCTTTTAAAACCGATGATGCCCATTCAGCACTTTATGACGCACAAAGCACAGCCTTGCTGTTTTGTGACATTGTGAATCGGTTTAAGGGATTAGGCGGTTGGGTGGAGCCAACGTAAACCGCTATATTTGCGACGCAAGCACTTCTCCTTGACGTATAGCGCGAACCGCATCAAGCTCAAGCGCAACATCCGCACCGCCAATAAGCGTGAGGGGAATATTGCTTGAAGCCAATTGGGTATAAAGCGCCCGATTAGGTAATTGCCCGGCGCAGATCACAATACTATCAACCTCAAGAACAAGAGATTTTCCATTTTGTTGAATATGTAAACCCGCATCGTCAATTTTTTGATAGGTTACCCCTTCCATCATCTTTACTTTTTTGCGCTTTAATTCGGTACGATGGATCCAGCCGGTGGTTTTGCCTAAATTTTTTCCCATTTTTTCTTGTTTACGCTGCAACAGGAAAATCTCACGAGGTGAAGTAATATCAAGTGGTGCTATCCCCGCAACGCCACCTCGTGCTTCATTGGCAGGATCAATCCCCCAATAATGAAGGTAATCGGGTATACTCTCACTGGGATGCACTGTCGGATGGTGCGACAAAAATTCCGCCACATCAAAGCCTATTCCCCCAGCACCTACAATGGCCACCTTGTTTCCCACTTTCTTATTGCCGGTGATCACATCGATATAAGAAACCACTTTAGGATGAGCTATTCCTTCAATTTCAGGTACACGCGGGATAATCCCCGTGGCAAGTACCACGTGCTCAAAAGATGCTTTCTCTAACACGCTGGTTGTTGCCTCGGTATTTAAATGGATCGTAACGCCATATTTAGGTAATTCATGGTTAAAATAGCGCAAGGTTTCATTAAATTCTCGTTTGCCAGGAATTTTTCTCGCCAAATTAAATTGGCCCCCGATTTGGGCACTTTTTTCATAGAGCGTAACCACATGGCCACGCTTAGCTGCCTGTAGTGCAAAAGCCATGCCGGCAGGCCCTGCGCCCACAACGGCAATTTTCTTTTTATGATGTGAAGGTTTAAATTTTAATTCTGTTTCATAACACGCTTGAGGGTTAACCATACAGCTTGCGCGTTTTTTCTGAAAAATATAATCTAAACACGCTTGGTTACAGGCAATGCAGGTATTAATGGATTGTACTTCTCCCTGCTGGGCTTTTTTCGCAAAATCAGGATCTGCTAGAAAAGGCCTTGCCATTGAAATTAAATCAGCGTGCCCCTCTTGCAGTACTTGTTCGGCCACCGCGGGATCGTTAATGCGATTACTCGTCACTAAGGGTAAGGTTACTTCGCCTTTCAGTTTGTGGGTAACCCACGTAAACGCGCCACGAGGCACTTTGGTTGCAATGGTGGGGATCCGCGCCTCATGCCAACCAATACCCGTGTTAATAATACTGGCACCATTTTGCTCAACGGCTTTTGCTTATTGCACTATTTCTTGCCATAGGCTGCCATCTGGCACCAGATCAAGCATGGATAAGCGATAAATGATGATAAAGTGATCCCCCAAGGCATGACGCGTTTGTTTAACAATTTCAACAGGCAAACGCATCCTGTTTTCATAACTCCCCCCCCATTCGTCATCTCTTTTATTGGTGCGTTTGACTAAAAACTCGTTAATTAAATACCCTTCAGAACCCATGATCTCAACCCCATCGTAACCGGCCTCCTTGGCCAATGTGGCTGCACGAACATAATCATCGATGGTGTTTTGAATACCGCGCTTACTTAAACGCCAAGGCGCAAAGGGGCTGATGGGGGATTTAATGCGTGAAGGGGCAACGGCCAAAGGGTGATACCCATATCGCCCTGAATGTAAAATTTGCATGCAAATTTTGCCTTGCGCTTCGTGTACCGCTCCCGTAATGACTTGATGTGCCCTAGCATTCTTTTTCGACGTCATGCTGGCTAAAAAAGGCGCACCCCACCCTGCCCAATTAGGCGCAATACCGCCCGTAACAATGAGACCAACACCGCCTACGGCGCGCCTTTCATAAAAAGCTGCCATTTTCTCAAAACCATTTTTAGCTTCTTCAAGGCCAGTGTGCATTGAGCCCATGACCAGCCGATTTTTTAAGGTGGTAAAAGGGAGTTGAAGGGGCGTAAATAGATGGGGGAAGGGGTTTTCGTTCATTATGGATTCCATTCCATGCGCGTACCATCAGATGGCGCCTCATCGAGGCGCCAATTTATCAGAAACGCTTTAAAACTTACTACAATACGCTTTCATTATTGGCTAAATAAGACGCAACACCTGCAGGGGTAGCTTTCATAGCAACATCGCCTTTTTTCCAGCCTGCGGGGCAAACTTCGCCATGCGCTTCATTGTATTGAATGGCATCCACCACGCGAATAATTTCATCGATGTTACGACCAATAGGCAAGTCATTCACTAATTGTGAACGCACAACCCCATTTTTATCGATAAGGAAAGAGGCTCTGAAGGCAACGCCCGCTTCAGGATGCTCCACGCCATAAGCTTGGCAAATACGATGATGCACATCCGCTGCCATGGTGTATTCAACTTTATCGATACCGCCATCTTTAATGTCGGTGTTACGCCATGCATTATGGGTAAATTGAGAGTCGATAGAAATAGCAATAACTTCCACACCACGTTCTTTAAATTGTTTCATCCGCTTATTGAGTGCAATCAGTTCTGAAGGGCAAACAAAGGTAAAATCTAATGGGTAGAAAAATAATAAACCGTATTTGCCTTTAATGGCATCAGAGAGTTTGAATTGTGCGGTGATTTCGCCATTACCTAATACCGCTGCACAAGTAAAATCAGGGGCTTTACGACCTACTAAAACCGTCATTGTAATCTCCTCACGTTTTTTAATTTATTTTAAAATTGAAGTCCATGCTACCATAACCCCCTTAAAAATGGCATTGTTATGGTCGGGTTCCCCCTACTCTTGGGCGGCGCTCGCTTCCATTTCTTGGGCTATCACGCCAGCTTCAGTGAGTTGTTTTTGCAACTCTCCACTTTCAAAGAGCTCTGTCACGATATCGCAGCCGCCAATAAGCTCCCCTTTGAGATATAGTTGAGGGAAAGTCGGCCAATTTGCAAAAAGTGGCAGCGTTTGGCGAATATCGGGGTTTTCCAATATGTTCACATACGCGTATTTTGCCTTACAAATCTTCAAAATATGGGCCACTTGACCGGAAAAACCACATTGTGGAAATTGCGGTGTGCCCTTCATGTATAGTAATAAGTCGTGGTTTTTAATTTGTGACTGGATGCGTGCTAAGGTATCCATGTTTATAAGCCCTTTGTATTGCGATGACAGCTGGCATTTTAGAGCATTTTGGCTAAATAATCATTTCTAAAATGGCTTGCCTTAGGGATAAGAGGCCAATAGACTGTTGGCGTTTATGTAGAATAATAAAGATCTTATTTTAGAAAGCAAACTCACACAAGGATGCTAACCATGGCAATTGAATTACCCCCTCTTCCTTATGAAATGGATGCATTAGCACCTCATATTTCCAGAGAAACCCTTGAGTACCATTATGGCAAGCACCATAAAGCGTATGTCGATAATTTAAATAACCTTATCCCTGGGACAGAATTTGAAAAAAAATCTTTAGAAGAAATAATCAAAACCTCTAATGGCGGTATTTTTAACAACGCCGCGCAAGTTTGGAATCATACCTTCTATTGGCATTGCTTAAGCCCCAATGGTGGTGGCATGCCTACTGGCGATTTAGCAGGCGCTATCGATAAAACCTTTGGTTCTTTTGATAAATTCAAAGAGGCTTTCACTAAAACCGCCATTACCACCTTTGGTTCAGGCTGGGCTTGGCTCGTTAAAAAAACCGATGGCACCATAGAATTGGTTAGCACGAGTAATGCACAAACCCCTTTAACAACCCCTCATAAAGCGCTACTCACCTGTGATGTATGGGAACATGCCTATTACATTGATTATCGTAATGCACGCCCCAAATATGTTGAGCATTTCTGGGAGTTAGTGAATTGGGATTTTGTTGCTAAGAATTTTGCAGGATAAATAAAATGTCTCGTCTATTAGCAACTTATGATCCTTTAGCCATTACCTTTACCCAAGGCGAAGGCATGTGGCTAATAGACGAGCAACAAAACCGTTATCTAGATGCCATCAGCGGCATTGGGGTGAATGTGCTTGGTCACAATCATCCCCAATGGGTATTGCAAGCAAAGCATCAAGCACAGCGCTTGGTCCATGTTTCTAATTTGTATCAGATCCCAGAAAAAGAAGTGCTTGCAGAAAGGCTTTGCCAACTCACCAAAATGGACAAAGTATTTTTTGCCAACAGTGGCTCTGAAGCAAATGAAACCGCCATTAAAGTAGCACGTCTTTATGGCCACCGTAACAATATAGATAACCCAACTATCATCGTATTTGAAAATGCTTTTCATGGGCGCACGGTGGCAACGCTTTCTGCCAGCGGACATCGGCAAATTCAAGCAGGTTTTGAACCCCTTGCGAGTGGTTTTATTAGAGTTCCCTTTGGCGATCTTAATGCCCTTAAAAAAATTGCCAATGAAAGGCGTGATGTTGCGGCTGTACTTATCGAACCCATCCAGGGTGCTGGGGGTATTCACGTTGCGAGTGTAAGCTTTTTACAAGCGTTGCGCACCTTATGCTCTGAGCAAAAATGGCTATTCATGGTAGATGAAATTCAAACTGGCCTTGGGCGCACCGGCAAATTTTTAGGTATTGATCACGCTGGTATTAAGGCAGATGTCTTAACCCTTGCCAAAGGCCTTGCCAATGGTATTGCGATTGGTGCTTGTTTAACGAGCAAAGAAGCGAATCATCTTTTTTCTCCTGAAAAGCATGGCTCTACCTTAGGGGGCAATCCCTTTGCCTGCGCAATGGCGTTAAAAACGGTTGAAATTTTGCAAAGCGAAAGATTGATTGAAAATGCCTATACACAAGGACTAGCGCTTTCCAACAGATTACAAACCCAGTTTGCAAAGCACAAAGCCATAAAAGAACTGCGCGGAAAAGGATTGATGCTGGGGATGGAATGTCATGCGCCCTGCAAACCCATTGTCACGCTTGCCCTTTCAGAAGGCCTTTTGGTTAATGTTCCTCAACCGCATGTGGTACGGTTTTTGCCGCCGTTTATAATTCAAGCTAATGATATTGATGTGTTGTCAGAAAAATTCGAAAAAGTTTTGCATGCCTTTTTACACGCCCAGTAGTTCTTGAGAGATCACCCTAAGCTTTTGTAAGCATTTTCTCAAAGAATTGCCAGCGTAGTGCGCTTTGCCTTTCACTAAGTCATTCAATTTATTTTATTTTATGGGCTTACCTTATTTTAAATAAGCAAAATAAGGTAACTATTTACAGTTTCTTGTGCGGTATATCTAGCAAAAGTGAAGACATTCTCAACAACGACCGAAAACAGTATGACCATCAAGCAAACAGATGATCGCAAATTTATGATTACTGTTAATAAAGGGAGCAGACCATGGGAAGAACACACCTTGCGAAATTATTGGCCCCCATTAGCCCTTACTTGTTATCCAAACTGTTACCCACTCAAGATGACATTGATACCTTAAAAACAATCGCCTCGCTTGATCCCACCAAGCCCTGCCAAATCATGGGAACTTCCTTTGCCTTGGTGAGTACCTTTAACCAAGCAGTTGACGCACAAAAACAAGACTGCATTATTTTTGCCAGAAGTTACCTGGGCGATCTTGTCACAAAACTTCCCCATGGCCCAACCTTATTAATGCTTGCTCAATTTTTTAATGAATTAATTCATAAAGCGCATAACAATGAAAAAGCCAGGGTAGCAAATCAAATAGGCCAAGATGCGCTGATGCGCGCTGCCATGGTGAATCCCCAGATGGCCTGCACCGCCTTTATGCACCTGATTGCGCCTCTAAATCTATCGCGTAAAAAATGGTTGTATTTTTGCTTAGCGCTTAATCAAATGGTTAAAGAATTTAACCTCAAAGGTGAAGTATTCAAGGGGCCTGATCTTTTTGATGAAGATAAGTCGCTTATTGCAAAACTCATTACACTCTATTACCACTGGCCACAGCTACGAGAACAATTCAAGGAAAGGATAGAACAGCAATTAAGCGCCACTTCAATCGAAGTTTTATCACAAACTGAAAATCAATCGATTGACATTTTACAAGAAGAAGTAAGTAAAAATTTCATTCCCTTTATCAATAGCTTTTTCCCCATAAAAAGTGCAAATTATCTTGATGTTATGGAGGCCTTATCAAGCTTTAGCGCGCCTGAAATTGCTTGGCTCGCTGTTAATGTACAATCCATTGTACCCCTCAGTGTTGGTGACATTGGCACACCGCAAACACTGATAAACCAATTATCAAAACTCCTCTCTCGCTTTGGGCGGCAAAGTTTACTCTTAGGCTTACAGGAAAAAAATACGTCTGAACTTAATCAAAAAGCGCAAGAAGCCATTGAGTATCAGTATGATTCCGCCATTAAGGGGTTATCCTATAATGCACGCAATTGGTTATTTTTAAGTTTACTCCTTGAAGACAATACCGACTACTTTCCCTTCGATGTCCGAACCCCACCAGAAAATGAGCTGGCATACTGTAAGCATTTGCTAGCCTTGGCCAATGAATGTCCTAACATTACCAGAATGCTTCATCAGCGCTTAAGTGCAAGAATGCCTTACGGAAAAGAAACTGAATTATTTGGTTGCATTTTACGTTTTATAAGAGAAAATGCACGATCACTGAACGACCAAATGCGTTTATGGCAATTTCTTTCTCTTTACACCCATTCCTCACCACAATTTTTTTCAATGATGCCAAGTAAAATACATGAAACCCAGATGGGTAATGTAATTTATCAAACGCAATATACAACCCTAAGCGCGCAATTTTCCAAAATGGCAACTTATTCAGACTTTGTGCGTAATGCGATTAATCAGTCGTTGTTAACCAATGTTAACCAATCCAGCCATTTTGAGCAATCTGTTGCTCAGTTACCCTTATATCAGGGGCACACTTTTAAATCGACATTAAAATCCTGCGATAAAAATACGTTATATTGGATCTACTTTACCTTAACAACGAACATGCCAATCTCACAACGAATGGTGATTGCGCAGAATTTTAGTATTACAAAACCAAGCGATCGCGCTTATCTGCATGCCAAGCAAATTTTAGACATTGCTGCCCATAATAAAAGTGCAACGCGCGCAATTTTAAAAGAAAT